>NZ_JBLVQN010000002.1:0-270165 GCF_058323225.1 Neobacillus sp. PVCKKU3 | reverse complement strand
AATCAATATGGGGAGGGATTAAAATGAAAAAAGAAACGCTTTTAGCTGTTTTTGCTTTTTTTATGGTTTCGCTTTCTGCCATTACAGTTGTTTATGCCATTGAAGAAAAAGCAAAAGTGATTACGATATCGAAAGAGGAAGAAGATATCACAGGTGATGGTAAAAACGAGGTTATCCAATTAAAGGGGGAACCCTACCAGGATGATGAAAATAGTTACCTAAAAGAAATTTTCATCGAAATAAATACTTCAGATGGGAAAACTTCGACAATTCCATTGGAAAGTGGAGCAAAAGCAGCACTGCAGCTGGCGGATATTAATCATGATGGTGTTAAGGATGTATTTGCCACTGTATATACTGGCGGCAGCGGCGGTATCGTCGATACATTTTTATATACGCTTAAAGATTTTCAAATAAAAGATCTAACTGCCTCTGAGCCCCTTGATATGGAAACTCATTTTTTAGATGGCTATAAAGCAGAAATAAAAATTAACGCTACGGGTAAATCCTATCTTTTCGACCTAAGAGATCGAAAGGATTATTATAAAAAAATGGGGCTTTATCGAAAAGGAAAACTGAATGAACCAACCGAATTAATGGTGAATCCTTTTAACAGTCTTGAACCTATCCAATTAGATGGGGGAAAATTGGGGTTAAAAGGTATTCAAAGAGTTACCGGAATTGCGAATGCAGATACCATTGCACTTGTGGAGTCTTACTGGTCCTACTCAGATGGAAAATGGAAGTTAGTTAAGGTAGAAGTAAAAAAAGAAGAGGTTTAGGATAAAAACACAGGAAACCCCTGTGTTTTTTGATTGACTGAAAAATTGTATTCAAATTATACTTAGGTTGGTAAATAAATTAGTAACCTATCTATTTTATAGGAGGTGGAAAAAATGACGGATAATATTGCAAATACCACGCAAAAACTTCTGAGGGCATTTTCACAGTTTAGAAAGTCCGGATGGCATGATCGGCAAATAGCCGGTTATAATCCCAGTGAAATCAAAGTTCTTTTGGCGATAAGGCATGAAACAAATGAGGAGAAACCAGATATGAAGGTTTCTGAGATTAGCAGTATTCTTAGGGTTACATCGCCGACTGTCACACAGATTATTAACAAGCTAGAAAAGGACAGTCTTATTGAACGGAATATTGATCCGACTGATAGGCGCGCTGTCAATATTCACCTTACAGAAAGAGGCATCGAAGTAACTAACGAAGCTAAAAAAGCTTTTACCGAAACTTTTGCAGGTTTAATTGATTATTTAGGGGAAGACGACAGTGAGAAGCTTGCTGAGCTTCTTAATAAAGTTTTTAACTATTTCGAGCATACCTATCGTCAATAAGGAATGGAGATGACCAAAATGCTTAAATTAGCAAAATTCCTAAAACCATTTCAGTTCCCTGTTATGTTTGTTTTGGTATTAGTGCTTCTGCAATCCTTGTCTGAACTGTATCTGCCGACATTAATGGCCGATATTGTTGATAAGGGTGTAGTAACCGGCGATACACATTATATTTGGAAAATTGGCGGGTTCATGCTCCTCGTTGCAGCAGGCGGCATGATTTGCTCTGTCAGTGCCAGCTTTTTTTCTGCCAAAGCCGCTTCAGGTTTCGGAAAATTATTGCGAAGTAAAATCTTTTCCCATGTCGGCGAGTTTTCCTTACAGGAATTTGATCAATTTGGAACAGCATCACTCATCACGAGAACAACAAACGATATCACGCAAATACAGCAGGTTTTAATCATGATGCTCCGAATGATGGTCATGGCTCCAATGATGTGCATCGGAGGAATCATCATGGCTTTATCCAAAGACACCAAACTTTCTTTAGTTCTGGCAGTGGCGATTCCCATATTAATTATCATTATCTTAATTGTACAAAGAAATGCCATTCCATTATTTAAAGCGATGCAGGTAAAACTTGATAATCTAAACCGCGTCTTAAGGGAGAATTTAACTGGAATTCGTGTGATCCGTTCCTTTAACCGTATCAAGCATGAGAAAAAGCGGTTCGATGAAGCCAGCTGGGATCTTACGCAAACCGCTATAAAAGTCAATAAACTGATGGCAGTCATGATGCCGACGATGATGATTATCCTTAATCTGACCACAGTAGCGATTATCTGGTTTGGCGGCATCCGCATCAGTAATGGGCACATGGAAGTAGGAGACATGATGGCCTTTATCCAATACGCGATGCAAATCATGTTCTCCTTCTTGATGTTATCGATGATGTTTGTGATGATTCCAAGAGCTTCTGTATCAGCAGTAAGAATTATTGAGGTTCTAGATACAACGGCTGATATTAAAAATCCATCAATTCCATGTCCCCCAGTAAGCAGCAATGGGGAGGTTGAATTTCAGAATGTCAGCTTTTCCTATCCAGGAGCTGAAATGCCTGCAATTTCAAATATTTCTTTTAAAATGAGGCCAGGTGAAATCACCGCGATTATCGGCGGAACCGGCTCAGGTAAATCTACGCTTATTAATTTGATTCCACGCTTTTATGACGCTGGCAGCGGCAAAGTGTTGGTTGACGGAATCGATGTACGAGAAATGACTCAGGAATTACTTCGCAAAAAAATTGGCTTTGTCCCGCAGCAAGCCGTTCTTTTTACAGGGACTATTTCGGATAATATTCGATACGGCAAAGAAGAAGTATCGGATGAAGAAGTGTGTCATGCTGCTGAAATCGCCCAAGCGGCAGAGTTTATTAACGAAATGCCTGAAAGCTACAACACGCTGATTGCACAAGGGGGAACAAATGTTTCTGGTGGGCAGAAACAGCGTTTATCCATTGCTCGTGCGCTTGTCCGAAGACCGGAAATCTATATTTTCGATGACAGCTTTTCCGCTTTAGATTTTAAAACAGATGCCAAGCTTCGGGCGGCATTAAAAGAAGAAACGCAGCAATCTACTGTATTAATTGTTGCCCAGCGCGTCAGCACGATCATCGATGCGGACCAAATTATCGTCCTTGATAATGGTGAAATTGCTGGAATTGGCAAACATAAAGAGCTGATGGAAACCAGCAAAGTTTATCGTGAAATTGTCATGTCTCAGTTTTCTGAGGAGGAAATCGCATGAGTAAAGATTCACAGAATCATAGACCTCAACCAGGACCTGGTCCTCGGGGGCCTGGCGGCGGATTTGGTCCTATGGGAATGGGTGCCCCTGTTCAAAAAGCAAAGGATTTTAAAGGAACGCTGAAACGGTTAATTGCGTATTTAATGCCCTTTAAAATTCAGCTCGTATCGGTTCTAGTCACCGCCATCATCAGTACCCTATTTGCGATCGTCAGTCCTAAAATAATGGGGAAAGCGACAACCAAACTATTTGAAGGCTTGATGATGAAGTTTAGAGGTGTTCCTGGAGCAAAAATTGACTTTGAATACATCGGGCATATCATTTTATTATTAATTGGGCTTTATATTTTAAGTGCTGTTTTTGCATACACTCAACAATATATTATGGCGGGAGTGGCACAAAAAACAGTTTACCAGCTTCGTAAGGAAGTAGAAGAAAAGCTAAACCGTCTGCCATTAAAATATTTTGATGCACGCACCCATGGTGAAATCCTCAGTCGGGCAGTAAATGATGTCGATAACATCAGCACCACCTTGCAGCAAAGCTTAACCCAGCTGATTACCTCAGTGGTTACCTTAATTGGTGTAATTGTGATGATGCTTTCGATTAGTCCGCTAATGACATTGATCGTGGTGGTGACACTGCCGCTTAGTTTTATTGCGACAGCAAATATTGCCAAACGTTCACAAGTATATTTCAAGGGACAGCAAAAGGCGCTTGGCCAGCTAAACGGACATGTTGAAGAAATGTATACCGGCCATAAGGTTATTAAGGTATTTGGCCGTGAGCAAAAGTCTATTGATCAATTCGAAGAAATCAATGAAAGACTTTATCAAGCTGGCTGGAAGGCGCAATTTATGTCTGGGTTAATTATGCCATTCATGTCGTTTATCAATAACATCGGTTATGTACTTGTATCTGTGGCAGGCGGAATATTGGTCACAAAAAAAGCGATTGAAATTGGTGACATTCAGGCATTTATCCAATATGCTAGACAATTTTCCCAACCGATTACCCAGACTGCGATGATTGCCAACGTGATTCAATCAACGGTGGCTAGCGCAGAGCGGGTGTTTGAGATCCTTGATGAAACAGAGGAGATTCCGGAAGCTGCCACAGCAAAAAAGCTTGCTGATCCAAAGGGCGAGGTAAAATTCGAGGATGTTTGTTTCGGTTATAAAGAAAATGAATTATTAATCGACGATATGAACATTGAAGTAAGAGCAGGGCAAAAGGTGGCCATCGTTGGTCCTACCGGAGCGGGTAAAACAACACTTATAAATCTGTTAATGCGTTTTTACGAAATCAATTCCGGTAAAATTTTGATTGATGGAATCGATACACGGGAAATGAAGAGAGAGCACCTGCGAGGCTTATTTGGAATGGTGCTGCAGGATACATGGCTCTTTAACAGCACAATTCGTGACAACATCGCGTATGGAAGGGATGGAGTAACAGAAGAGGAAATTGTTGCTGCTTCACAAGCGGCTAATGCGGACCACTTTATCCGCACATTGCCTGACGGCTATGATACCATCTTAAATGAGGAAGCTTCGAATATTTCTCAGGGGCAAAAGCAGCTATTAACGATTGCTAGAGCGATTCTTGCAGACCCGGCGATGTTAATCCTTGACGAGGCTACAAGCAGTGTTGATACCCGGACCGAAGTCCAGATTCAAAAGGCTATGGATCATTTGATGAAGGGACGCACAAGCTTTATCATAGCCCACCGGCTATCAACTATTCGCGACGCAGATATCATTCTAGTCATGAACAACGGCCGAGTCATTGAAAAGGGAAATCATCAGGAATTGTTGGAGAAAGACGGGTTCTATGCTGACCTATACAACAGTCAGTTTTCTGGTGGACGTATGAAAAATGCAGGATAAATTTTACAAAAAAGCGCTAAGAACTGCTTTCCTAGTGAAGCAGCCCTTAGCCCTTTTTTTGTGCAATTAGATTGAAATAGCCGGCAATCTATTTATTGCCGGCTAAGGGATTGAAACTTTTGTAGCTTATTTCAATGGGAGGTAAACGCGGAAAAGATAAATATTCATAAATGGTTTATGGCGTAATTGACATATACTATTAACATTAAGGAGATGAAAAAATGGAAGAAGATTTTTATTTCTCAAAAAAACAATTTATTAAAGGTTTAAAGATGCCGAAAAGTATAGATGGCTTGATGATGAAAAGAGGCGATGTATCACTCGCTAAGATTAATGGCGAATGGAAAAAATACACAGAATCTGTTCCAAGAGGAAGAAAACCATTATCAAATCACGATGATCTAGTTTTAATTGGCTACGGTAACGATGTTGAAATTGAACGTGAAAAGCTTTCACAAGAACAAATTGAAAATTTGATTATAGAAATGGAAAATAATCATTAATTCAAAATACTAAACAACGAACAATGGGCATCGAGCCCATTGTTTTTTTTACTAACAGATCAGGGGAAAATTGTTGACAGTCAATAAAAATAGATGATATAATTAAAAATTTGTTATTTTTGAAGTCGTATGGTATACTTAAGATGTACTTAATTTGGAGGTGGTTAGTTGTTTCAAGTTGGTGATTGCATCGTTTATCCAATGCAGGGAGCAGGAGTTATTGAAGCAATAGAAGTAAAGGAAATTCAAGGTGAAAAACAGCAGTATTATATAATAAATATGCGAATCAATAAAATGCAAGTCATGATCCCTATCGCAAAAGTAGACAAATCAAGAATTCGTTTAGCTACCGATTTGATTACACTTGAAAACGTATTGGACATTTTTTATCATGGTCTAACCGATACAACCCTTTCGATGAAAGAAAGATACAAAATTAATTTAGAAAAACTTAAATCAGGTAATATCCAAGAAGGCGCGGAAGTTGTACGGGACTTAATGAGAATAAACAAAAATAAATCGCTCAATTCAAGCGAAAAGCAGATGCTGGAGAGTGCACGAAGGATTTTTATCAGTGAACTTGGTTTAATTAGAGGTATAACTGAAAATCAAGCAATAGATTTAATAAACAACAAGGTAGGATAAATGCTTATTTGAAAGTTTAACTTTAACGCCTAATCTATAAGAATCCCCTTTTATTTAAAAGGGATTTTTTCTTATGTTGATTAAAGTATATTGTAGTAATTTCTATAAAGGGAGGTAGAACGAATGTACGAGGCAAAAGGTTTTCAAAGCACAGACTTTGCAGAACTTATACGGGTTGTTAATGATTTTCTTGGTACATTAGAGGAAGGAAAGCTGATAGATGTTAAATACAATTCTGTTCCTCTTGCTGTAAGCACACATACAGAATATGGGGTTTATCCAGATACAAAATACACCGCAATGATTATATTAAAGAAATAGTCAGTTCAAACAGTCTAACAATATGATAAATTTTTCGTCTTCTTGCAATTTTTTACAAAGAATGCGATAATGTAAAAGAATTATTTTTGTTCGGTGTAAAGGATTTGTATAAGTTTGAACTTTTCGTCTTGATCATCACTGAGAGCAAGGATAGTATTACATTGTGTGTATTTACACACTAGGAGGCAACACAATGGAAAAAGGTAAAGTAAAATGGTTTAATGGCGAAAAAGGCTTCGGATTCATCGAACGTGAAGGTGGAGAAGACGTATTCGTACATTTCTCAGCGATTCAAGGCGAAGGCTTCAAAACATTAGATGAAGGTCAATCAGTAACTTTTGACGTTGAGCAAGGTAACCGCGGACCACAAGCATCAAACGTTCGTAAAGCTTAATAACAAATCCAAAAGAGGCTGTCCCAGGGCAGCCTCTTTTTTTATGTAACAGCTATTAAATTTTTCACAAAACTTGATAGCTGATTCCGGTTATGTACTGTTGGCACAAGACGGTTTTTGTACAGAATTGGATTATAGCCAGTTTGCCGCCGGGATGAAAATGCTTAGAACTCTTTCATGGATTCTAAGCATTTGTTATACTATTTAATAATTAAAACAGGGCAATGCGCTAGCTGGGAAACTTTCTGGCTGACGCTTCCTAGCATTAACCCTTTAATATTACCCAATCCTCTGCTACCTATGATAATCAGCTGATAGTTTAATTCATCTGCCTTTTTGACAATTTGAATAGCCGGTTCTCCCATTACATAAAGGGCTTCTATCTCTATTCCTTCTTCTTCTGCAAGAGTAACCGCTTGTTGTAATAAATCATGGCCTTTTGTCTCTTGGTCAGTATACATATTATCAATTGTTTTTATAGGCATCCCATCGACAATTTGCAAATTTTTCTCCACATGGATAACACCAATTTTAGAATATCTTTCCTTAGCAAATTTTAATGCGGTTTGTAATGCTTTTTCGCTCATTTTAGAACCGTCTATGGCTACAAGAATCCTGGTAAAGGAGATAACATCAAGAATTTTAGAGATAGATGTTGTAATCATTCTTTAGAGAAAAACAAAGAGGGAGGAGGGGGGCATTTTCAAATCGCTGTTGGAAGTGATAGGCAAGATCTCAGCAATTATACAATTGTTGGATTTTTAGATGAAACTAGCTAGATATTTTTAGTGAAGAGGCAAACCAAATAAGCAAAAATATAAGTTCAAACTCAAAGTTAATTTTAATCGCAAATTTATGATTTATTAGTGGGTAAAATTGATTTAGCTTCTAGTTATTAATTTCCGCTGAGAATCAGGAAAGAAATATGAGTAATGTAGGTATATTCAGCGAATCTATTATCAATAAATTAATTACTGAAAAAATAATAGCTAAAAATTTTGTTTCGTCTCACTATCTTAAGTATACTCTACAATTGAGATATCTCGAATATAATTAACTATAAATATATTATGTAAACTAATAAAATGAAATAAAAAAAGGGGAGGCTGCTATTTATACAGCCTTCGTATTATTTTAATCTATTTGTTCCTTCGGCATATCCATCTTATCAACAGCAATCTTTAAGTCATCATTCTTAATATGCGTATAAATCATCGTAGTTTGAATCGATGAATGACCTAATTGCCGGCGTAATTTCGGCACATCATTGATTTCACCATGATATCTGGTTGCGAATGAATGTCTTAATTTATGTACTGATAATGATGGTTTTCCGAACGCGGTCGCATATTTTTCAATCAGTTTTTCGACTGAACGTGCTGTCAGTCGTCTAGTTTTTCCTTTTGGACCTACTGGAGCTGCTACAAATAATGCTTTCATATTTTTATCAACCCGGTATTTAGAAGTCCGTATAGCTAGGTATTCCTGCAAATCATCCATTGCCGTCTGGCTGAAAAAGACGAATTGCTCTTTATTTCCTTTGCGAATCACTCGCGCACAATACTTACTGAAATCAATATCTTCAAGATCTAAACCAATAAGTTCAGAAAGACGTAATCCAGAACCTAAAATCAACGATACAATCGCGGTATCACGTTCTTTATTTAATTGATGAAAATTGAAGACTTTTTTGTTATCTTTATTGATTTCGCCGTATTCATAGGCGACAAACAGGCGAAAACGCTCATATTCATCCCCAAGCAGAATTTTACCTTCCATTTTATTTGCTTTTGTTTCCATGCTTTCCTTAACTTCGTTAAACTCTATTTTCGCCATGACATTACGATTAATATAGGGTTCTAAATCCGGTGTTTCCGCGATGTTTTGCAGGTAGTTAAAAAGGGATTTCAACGCAGATAATTTACGGTTAACGGTTAGTTCTTTGTTATTTAATTCGTAATGGAGAAAATTTAAAAATCCTTCAACTTCAATGACTGTCATTTTTTCAAGACGTTCCAATGGAATATCTTTGATGCTGCCGGTCCATAATTGTTCAGTAATCATCCAATTAAAGAAGATTTTATAGTCATGACAATAATTGAATAACGATGCGGTCGAAAGTTTTCGTAATTTATGATTTATGTATTCTTCAACATACCAAGGGAGTTCATTAAGCATTGCCTGGAGCTTTTTGAAATTTTCCTGTTTTGCTGGATTTACCATAATAACACCTCTACTATATTTTACCTCCCTAGGATAATTTCGTCAAATTTATATTTTACGTAATTATGTAGAAGTTACGCCTTTAGGAGCTATGACCTTCCCTACTTCCTCCAGCAATACTGCAGTTCCGTACAAATCCACTCTTCAAAATTATTTCAATAGGTGCTCTTTCTGAATCATAGGCAATCTATGCAGTTTTCCTCTTTCATGCGTAGTTTCCAATTATCTGCTCATACTTATATCAAAGGGTATTTTGGTAAGTGGTCGCACCAAAAATCCTTTCGTTTGTCTGGTTAGATTGAATTTGCACATCATTTTTATTTCTTGTACCGAAAAAGGATAATTAGGAGGCGATTTTATGAAAAATACTGTTTTGATTGCCCTAGCCATCCTAGTGATAGGAATTGGTGGATTTTTTGTACTCAGCAATGTGCAAGACCAGAAAGAAGAGGCACATGAAACGCCTGCAAAGAATGAAGGCCAAGAAGGAAATGGAACGATATCTAAAGTGGACGGTGAATCCATCTATAAGAACACCTGTGCAGGCTGTCACGGGGATCAATACCAAGGGGGAGTTGGGCCTTCTTTAAAAGGAGTGAGTTCCCGTTTATCGGATAAGGAAATCGAGGACATCATCCAACATGGCCGAGGGGGTATGCCATCTGGCTTGGTGTCCAAAGAGGATGCGCCAGCAATGGCTGCATGGCTGAAAACATTAAAATAAGTCCGATGAAAAAAATAAAAAGGGAACTTAAATGAAATCAAGTTCCCTCTCTCCTGTTTTTGCCTGTTTCCATGGGCCAATTCCCCCTTCCCTTCTTCTTCAACCTCCTCTGATTGTCTGAATTTCAGTAATATTATTAAACTTGGCTCGATCTCCATGTCCTCCTCTCCTATTTCAGATATGTTTGCCATTTAGGTGTCCAAAACGTTTTAATGCCAACTTGCTCCAGCAATCAATCCATGATAGCCAATTATTCTAAACGATGTTAAAATAAATGAAATTCATCTAGAAGGAGCAACATGCATGCATCAAAAAATATCATTTTCAACATACGCAGTCATTGGTACAATGCTGTTTGGTATGTTCTTTGGGGCAGGAAACCTGATCTTCCCTATTCAGATGGGACAGGTTGCCGGAACTAACTTTTGGCCAGCTTTAATTGGTTTTCTTGTAACAGCAATTGGTTTGCCATTTATGGGGATCTTGGCATTCGGGCTATCCGGAAGTAATGGACTTCGTGAATTAGCAGGTCGGGTCCACCCGAAATTTGGAGTCGTCTTCGCCATGGCTCTATACTTAACCATTGGACCTTTTTTTGCGATTCCACGTACAGCAACAGTACCTTTCGTAGTCGGTTTCGAACCATTTATTAATCCAGAGCACGCCAGCTTATATCTTGGGCTTTTTAGTTTCGTATTTTTTGCCATTGTCTATTATTTCTCATTAAATCCTGCGAAAATTATTGACTATATTGGAAAATATCTAACACCTGCATTTTTAGTATTTTTATTTTTATTAATTATTATCGCAATCGTCAAACCTATGGGACGATTTGGAGCTCCAACGGGTGATTACAGCCAATTGGCCTTTATTACTGGTTTTAAAGAGGGCTATAACACAATGGATGCCCTTGCTTCATTAGCATTTGGTATTGTTGTCATCAATGCTATTAAAGGACAAGGAATCACCGACACGAAGACAATTGCAAAAGCAACTTGGAAATCAGGCATTTTCGCTATGGCACTAATGATGCTGATTTATGGTCTCATTACGTATATGGGGGCATCAAGCATATCTGCCATTGGTACATTCGATAATGGTGGATTAATCTTTGCTAAGGTAGCCAATCATTACTTTGGCGAATTCGGTGCGATCCTCCTTGCTATTATTATTGTTCTAGCATGTTTAAAAACAAGCATTGGACTCATTACCTCATGTAGTGAATTTTTCAATAGTGTTTTTCCAAAAGTAAGCTATAAAATGTTCGTACTTATCCTAAGTTTTGTGTCATTTATCATTGCCAATTTTGGCTTAAACAATATTATTCAATACGCTGTTCCAGTATTAATGCTATTATATCCTTTGGCGATTGTTCTGATTTTGTTGACGCTTAGCTCATCATTATTTAAACATAAGCAAAGTGTATATGCAGCGTCTATGTTCCTTACTTTTTGTGTTAGTTTCTTCGATGGATACAGCACGTTGGTTGGAAGCTTACCCGGAGCGGCCATTTCTTTATTCGAAGCTATTAAAGCTTCGTACATTGAATATTTACCGCTTTATAGTATTGGTCTAGGATGGATAATACCGGCAGTAGTTGGTGCCGTTATCGGCTATTTCTGGCCAACGGGGGCCAAAAAAGCCGCAATTCAATAATACAATAAGACCACCCAGAAAAATGGGTGGTCTTATATATTTTAGGTCCCATCGAACCATCATGTCGATAATAACAAAAAAGACCTGGATAGGTCTTTTTTACTAACAGCATGCACCTGTATTGCCAATCAAAGAAATACCTTTTCCATCTCCGCTTCGGTCAAGGGTTAGGCCTTCTATATTAGGTTCAATGATAGGGTCAATTGCTACTGTGATTTCATTTATTGTGACGATTATATCGTCTGCATCCGGCTCATCCAGAGCCAGTCCAATTCTTGGCTCCCCTCAGCCATAGCCTTCAAAAAAGACACGAATGTTGTTGGCATTCTCTTCTTTGAACACTTGTTTTAACAGATCACGAGCCTGGTCTGTGATGTTCATGTTCAATTCCTCCTGTTTAATAATCACCTTTTTATTTTAACCTATCGCGGTGTTAGAAAGTAATAAAATGCTTAAAAATTTGACGAGAATGTGTTTACTTTTCTAAAGTTTACTAACTTGTCAAATTTACCCTACTCCGTATGTGAAAAAACATATTAAAATTAAATTGTAATTAGAAATGCAAATTCAAAGGAGGATTAAAATGAAAAAAATAGCAACAAGTGCATTTACCCTTATCCTATTGCTGGGATTGGGAACTGGTGTTTTGGCGGCCAGTGACCAGATTGCTTGCAAGGTGGGAGATTTCAAAGAGATGCTCCCGATGATGCAGGAAAAACACCCGCAGCTAAGTGAAAAACAATTAAAAGAAATGCATAAGGATTGTGTAACTCAAATGAAAAAAGAATCAAGCACAAACTGTATAATTAATAATTAATATTAAAAAGGACGTCTAAGCGGAGGAATTCTGCTTAGAACGTCCTATTATTTTATTATCTCACTTTTTATTTCAAGCCATTAATCAGATCTATCATCATTTCTTTATCCATTGGGCCAACTATTCTTTTACGAATGATACCATTAGTATCAATAATATAACTGGTTGGAATCGTAATGGCTTGATATACGTCAGCTATTTCTCCGCTTTCATCAAGTAAGACAGGAAAGGTTAAACCGTAATCCTTCACGAACTGTTCAACGCTATCTGGATTTTTCTCAGATGTGGTTAGATTTACAGCAACAATTTCAACATCTTTCCCTTTTTGCTCCTGATAGAATTCATTCATATGGGGCATTTCCGCTTTACATGGCGGACACCAGGTTGCCCATAGATTTAAGATTACCTTCTTCCCTTTAAAATCAGACAATTGAACTTCTTGACCCTCTGTATTCTTCAAATGGAAATTAGGAGCTTTTTTTCCTTCCTGTATTCCAATTTCAACGGAACTTTGGTCAACATGCTTCCTTTCATGAGCAGTTTTTGTATCTTTAGTTTGTGTTGAAGCAAAATCATACATCGTCCATCCAAGCAGCCCTGATAAAGCAGTTACTGCTAGGATTTTTTTGATAAGCGAATTGGGAATATTTATTTTCCGTCCTTTGAAAACGAAATAGATAAGGGACCCGATCATGGCAAGAATCAGACCCTTGCTTCCCCCAGTAAAATACAACAAGGATAATGGACTTTTTATTACAATGGATGGTTCAAGAATGAGTAGACTTCCCTTCCAAATAAAAAATCCTAAAATAAGTGTATTTACCATCAAATCAAATACTCTCTTATGTAACTCCCCTTCATGTGTTTTTCTTACCCAAAATTTGATGATGAAGAGGCCAATCAGTATACCAACCCCTAGCAGCAGCCATTTTAGCGAAATGGCAAGTGAACCAATTTGTATTACTTGCATAGCGCCCTCCTTTTTAAGGGTTTTTACTTATTATACTAGAAGGGGTATATAAAAAGGGCGTAATCAGCCCTTTTTATCATAAGATTTTCATCCACGTCTTCACTGCAATGGCCGGGATTAATATCCCCATGATTACCTGCAAAACTTTAGTATTAACAATTTTTAAGAACGAAAAAAAGAGCATGACCTAGAAATATCACACTCTATAGAGAAAGCATCACATAAATGCTTTATAAATGAGGTAAATGGCTCCTGCCAGGAGCCAAACTAACGTGCCTGGTCATATAGGTATCGGTTGTTTAACCTGTTTACCATTTCCAGAAACATTAGTCCTGCTAATTCCTCAAGATCTAGTTGTGTTGCAATCGTTTATTTGTTTTTTTTCCTCAGTCATTGTTAAGTCACCTCATTATCGAACTGCACAACGGTTGGGGGCGATTTCCATTTCCCGTTGCAGGTCAATATCTGGATTTATTTTACCCATATTGGTTTCCCAAATTTCTTGATACGCATTAGGCTGCGGCGGCAGGTTTTCCGTTACCATCTTTCTAAATTCATTTTCATCTTCAATATTAAGACCATGATTTTGGGCAAACAATACGCCTAATTTTTCTGATACAGTGCCATCTTCGTTTAATTCGTCAATAATCATAAAATGGGCTGGTAGAACAATCAGCTCTTCTGATAATTGTTTATATCGATTATAAAGAGTTTCTCTTAAATCGCCAACCCAATCTTCTGCCTTTTTTCGCACAAACGACTAAAACTTCTTGATCATTCGGGATTTTGTCTAGAATTTCTTCAAAGTATATTTTTTTCTAAAAAAATTAATTATTTAATCCGGTGGTATTTCCTGTCCACTTACTCATACCGGGTATGACATTCATTACCTTTTTAAATCCTTGTTCCGCTAATTTTTGCGCAGCAAAATCACTGCGGCTTCCAGTCCGGCAAATCACGTAAATTTCATCTTCTTTGTTTAATTCAAATAGTCTTTCATCTAATTCGTCTAAAGGAATAGAGACAGCCTGTGGGATATGATTAAACGCGTATTCTGCCGATTCTCTTACATCAAGCAAAATAATGTTGTCTGCAGTTTCAAGTTTCTTTTCAAGGTCCTCGTTGTTAATGACGTCAGGGTGTTTTTTCTCAAGTGTTTCATCATTTGAAGACTTTCTAAGATAATGCTTTAATACACCATCTTCTTCAATTGTTCCTAGGTATTGGTGGCCAGTGCTTTCAGCCCAAGCTTTCATATCTGCTTTAGAGCCTTTATCGGTCGCTAATACTTCGATAACTTGCCCTGCTTCAAGGTTATTCATTGCTTTTTTCGTTTTCACGATGGGCATTGGACATGCCAAGCCCTTAGCATCTAATATTACATTTGCCTTCATATTTGTCATAATAATCCTCCCGTCTCTTTTTTAAATAAACAGATTTACTTTACCATCTTCGGCATCTGCCAAATACGCAGCTACTCCTGCATATTCAATGTGGTCCATAAGTTCCTCTTCCTTAAGACCCAATAAATCCATTGTCATCGTACAGGCAACCAGTTTTACATCCTGTTCTTGTGCCATTTCAATTAATTGCGGCAGTTCCAGGGCGTTATGTTTCTTAATGACATCCTTAATCATTTTCTGACCGAATCCGGCAAAGTTCATTTTAGAAAGACCCATTTTGTCAGCGCCTCGAGGCATCATTTTCCCAAACATTTTCTCCAAAAACCCTTTTTTTACGGGGATGTTTTCATCCTTGCGAAGAGCGTTCAGCCCCCAAAATGTGTGGAAAATGGTGACTTCATGATCATATGCTGCAGCACCATTTGCGATAATATAGGCCGCCATTGCTTTATCGTAATCACCGCTGAACAAGACAATCGTTGTTTTTTTCTTTTCAGTCATTGTAAACCTCCTGTTTTTATACCTATAAGGGTATCTTTTTGAATGAAAAAAATTATCCTTTTTTAATCCAGAATTTTAATACACCATTTCCTTCTTCAAAATTTAATACTTCGTGTCCACCAGACTTGGCCCACGCGGTTAAATCGTTTTTTGCACCTTTATCAGTTGTATGGATTTCCAATACCTGACCTGATTCCAGCTCATTCATTGCCTTTTTTGTTTTTACAATCGGCATTGGACATGCAAGTCCTTTTGCGTCTAAAAGCTTTGTAGTATTCATTAAAGAATTCCTCCCGATTGTCTATTATATTACCCATAAGGGTATTATTTTAAAAAAAATAAAAGTGGGCATTAACCCTTTTCAAATTCATATTTGCTTTCGAACACCATTGATTCTATACCCTAATAGGTATATTGTCAACATATTATTTCCGATACATTTGCTATACATCTTTTAGAATTTTTTGTATAATATGAATATTACTGTTTTAAACCAACGTTCAAAAAATATATATTATTTAAAATTTGATTGAGATTAGTGAGGTGTACATTTTGTTAGATATAAAAAAGGACTGCAGCTTGGTCATACCGATTTCGATTCCGGAGAAGCTTGGAGGGTTAAAAACGGTCAATTTTTTTCTTGTTAAACAAGAAAAGTCGTTATCATTAATCGATGCTGGGTATAATACCGACTCTCATTGGGAGGCACTTAACCTGGCATTGAATCAAAATGGCTTGGTTTTACGGGATTTAACCGAAATAATTTTAACCCACCATCATATTGATCATGTTGGTTTGGTAGACAGAATTGTCGATGCCCATCCCATTCCAGTATATGCTTCTCCCCTTTCTATTCCCCGCTTAAAAAGAGACAAAGATTTTATGGAAATGCGGGCTGAATTTTTTGCAAAGCTTTATGATGAAATGGGATGCGGGGAAACCGGTGAGAGGCAAATTGCTTATTTAAAGAAAGCCTTACTACGTAATAAGGGTAAAGCAATGCGTGCAGAAATTACAGCAATAACAGACAATGAATTCCTTGGTTTCACTATTTTGGAAGTCCCTGGACACTCCCCTGATCAGTTGGCATTTTTGGATCAACAAAGAAAGCAGTTATTTGCCGGCGATTTATTAATTGAACATATTTCAAGTAATGCCATTGTTGAGCCTGATGAAAACGGAAACAGATTGCCAACCATTAGTCAGCAGATTGATTCCTTAAATAAATGTGCTGCTATCCAAATTGATTCTGTTTTCCCTGGGCATGGAGCGGTCATTCAAGATCCGAAAGCACTTATTCATAAGCGATTAGAGCGGATTGAAGAAAAATCTGAGCTCATCTTGAGATATATCCAATCCGGGCATTCTACAGCCAATGAAATTGCGCAGGCATTATATAAAAATACCTATAATGAACAATTTTCTTTAGTTATGTCGGAAATTATCGGCCATTTGGATTATTTGGAAGCGAAGAAGAAAATAACAATGAAGAAACAGCAGGGTGTTTGTCACTACCACGTTACAGCATAGCCTTACCTTAGGTAAAAAGTACACTCAGTTAAAATACTAGTTTAGCTTCTAAAAGGATGATATTATTTATATATCGTCTTTTTAGGAGTGAAAACATGAGTGTACATAAGGATTTAATCAAGCATGCAGAAGATCAAAATAAATCGTATCAGGAGTTTTTGGCTCTAGATCAGCAGCGGGAAATGTATATTGAAGAAGCAGTTGAATTATGCAAACAAGGTAAACCCTTTTCTACGGATAAAATTAATAAAGTGACAAATAGAATGAATAAGATAAATTTACGGATTATATCGATTAGAAAAAATGTTACACCTGAAATGGTACAGGAGTATGTGAATAAATTACGTTAGCCAAAAAAGACACTTTCCAATCAAAGGAAAGTGTCTTTTTTCTAATGAAAAATAGCCGCTATGATTTGGTCATATGACATACCGCTATCAACGGTATATGTACCAGGTCGTAATTTGTTTTGCAGTCCTCTCGCCTCGATATCTTTTGAGAATTGGAAAGCATCAGGAATAAGATTTGCTGACACTAGCATTCTCCCGACATCAATACTTGTCATGCCGTCTGCAACATTAATGACTGCTTGTGATACATTTTGCTGCTGTGCATCCGCGGGAGCGGCAGTCTCTTGTTGAGCTGTACCGTTTTTCGCGGCATCCAAATTTTTGTTATACTCATCTTTTGTTTGCACTATATATCCTGCATCGGTCAGCTGCTTTTTCATTGCATCCTTTGATACAGATGCTTGATTTGATGCTGGCTGTCCAGCCGCCTTTGAAACATGGCTGTCGCTTGAAAAATAAGCAATGGTGCAGATACCTGTCGCCAATAGAAGACCCGCTGAAAAACTGCTGATTAGGTTAACCTTCATTGGCAACCAGTCTCCCTTCAGCTTGCGATGATTGATAAACAGCGATAATCTGCTTGACTTCATTTTCGGAAACCTGTTTTTGTTGAGCAATGCTATCAATAGAGTATTGGCGTCTGTATAAGTCTAGTACTTCACGCTTTAATATTTTTTCCTCCGCGGATAGCTGAACTCCCGTCTCTTTCGTGACAATTTCCAAATCAAGTTCCATGTTGCGAAGTGATTCTTGCATCCCATTTATTTCTTTCATCACAGATATATGAACAAGGTCAATTTCTTTATGGTTTTTCTTAGCAGTTTGACGTTCTTTCAGGATTGAGAATATCAGCAGCAAAATGGATACAACAAACAAAATGGTTAATGTCCATTCCATTAAGACAGTCTCCTTTCACATTCTATTAGTATCACAAGTTCTTATTATACATCCCAAACCTATATTTTTCGACTCCTATTTTTCAAACACAACAAAAGTCGCATGGATTTGACAAAAAGCGCCATGCAAACAAGAGATGTTTACATAATAAAAAGGAAAATTGTTCATTATAAACATGAATTGATATAAATCATGAAAGGAGTTTTTTAGGTGCAAACCAATCAAGTACCGATTCCTGAACCGCCCCAGGCGATTACAACCAAAGATCTTATGTATTTAAAAGATGCCATGTCCTGGGAGCTTCTGGCATTTAAGAAATTACATTTTCTAGCGGAGCATGCAACTAATCCACAAGTAAAGCAAGCCCTTGATAATGCGGGTCAAATGCATCAGCAACACTATCAAAAATTGTTGTCTCACCTGCAAGTGAATAATAATGCTGTATTATCAAGCTTGCAAAATGCACAGCAACAGCAACAGCAAATGCATTAGAATGGAGGTATTTAAAAGTGCAAAACCAGCAAATGCCACAGAATCAACAAATGCAGCAAGGTCAACAAATGCAGCAATCCCAGAATTCTAACCAAATTGCCAATCCACAAACAGGACAATTGCCAAAAGTTAAAGGTCCAGAAATGAACGATCGTGATTTTTTAAATGATGCACTAAGCACCTGCAAATATATTACAGACAGTTTAAACATTGCAGTACGTGAAGCAAGCCATCAGCAGCTGCACGCCGACCTGTTGCAGATGTTAAATGAAACTCACCAGAGCAGCCGGGAGTTTTTCCAACTAATGTTCCAAAATGGATGGTATAAACTTGAGGCCGAGGAACAGCAGAAAGTCAATCAAGCCCATCAGCAATTTAGCAATTACTCAAGCCAGTTTCCGTATCCGCTTCAATAGAATAGTCATCAGCATAAATAAACGGGCAGCGCGTTTACTGATCACTGCCCGTTTCATGTTACTTATTTAAAGTTCAAACTCCCATTCCTCACGTAAATGTAAGTAAAGTAACAGGAGTAAGTTTTCGAGCTCTATATCACTGTAACCAGTTGCTTCCACACCGATTTTTGGAAGCATAATCTCAGCAATTTGCCCGGTTAATTGTTTCCGCTCTGCAGTGGGAAGTTGAACAAAGCGATGCGCATATGTACGAATCAACTTCCACTCCTTCATTCCTAACGATCTTAGCGCCCATTCATCTATGATTAAATCCTCTTTGGAAAGATCCCTATTTAGGATTTCTTTCTCAATTCCTGAAGGCTTTTTCTTAGCTTTAGTACCCCGTTCATGAACCACAACTGTCCCAGCAACTAGGTCACCTAGTCGCTTATGCTTGGAATGAAAAAACACCATTAGCATTCCAAGAAAATACCCCGCTGGCAGAGAATCGACAATTCGCATTAGATTGCGGATAAAGCTTGAAAGCAAGGTAATGCTGTGTCCATTTTCTTGAATAACCCTGATACCCATCCATTTCTTGCCCAGTGTTCTCCCGCCATAGAAAAATTCAAAGGCAAAAAAGTAGCCCCAATTAATAATAAATATCACAATAATCGCTATGGCAAAAGGGACAGTATTCTCTTCTAAAAAAAAAGGAAAAGACGACATGCCTTTCATGATGAAAATAACCAAAATAATGCACAAAATATTAAACAACATTAAGATTAATTGATCTATGATAAATGCCGCAGCCCTGCTGCCTAAACCGGCAAGGCTAAACTGAAGTGAGACGTATTCCGGTGTTTTGATATCCATTTGTTCATGGTTCAACAGGGTTCTCCCCTTTCTAGATGATAAAGTTTCCTATTTTTCTACAAAATTACTATAATAAGGAATAGAAGAAAAGATTAACGGCAAAGAATGGTGAAAAAATGAATGTTAAACAATTTATCAAGCAGCATCGCGAGGAATGGAAACAGCTTGAACAGTTAATCGCAACACTAAGCAAGGGCAGAAAGACGATAACTGGAGACAACATTATACTCTTCTCACGCCTGTATCAGAAAGCAGCACAGAATCTTTCTTATAGCCAAACGTATTATCCTAATGACGAAGTAACGCAATATTTGAATGGACTTGTTTCAAAATCGCATAATCTTTTATATAAAGACCAGATTTCCAGCGTTAAACAAATTCGTCATTTTTTCGCCGCCAAGTTTATCGGCTTATTATTAGAACAATGGAAATTCGTTGTGGCCGCGATGTTCTTGTTTGCAATCGGCGCGATTGGCAGCTTCCTTTCTATCTTGAATGATCCACTCCATATCTACTCCATTCTCCCTCCAGAAATTGCTAGAGGCGTTGACCCGGAACAGCTCGGTAGTAGGGATGGTGCGGTCGATTCCTCACTCATGTCGGCTAGTATCATGACGAATAATATTAAAGTGGCCATACTAGCTTTTGCAGGTGGTATAACCTTTGGAATATTAACAGTTTATTTGCTTATCTACAACGGCATTATCATTGGAGCACTTGCGGCGCTTTTCTGGCATTACGGCAAAGCCTATGAATTTTGGGCCTATATTGTTCCCCACGGCATGATTGAGCTTACAGCCATTTTTATTGCCGGCGGGGCTGGGCTGTTAATGGGCTATAAGCTCTTTGTACCAGGCCCTTTTTCAAGAGGGTACCAATTGAAGGAACACGGAAAACGCTCAGTCCAGCTCCTTCTTGGAACTATACCTTTATTCATCATCGCTGGAATCATTGAAGGTTTTATCACACCGGCAGCCATCTCACTCGAAGCTAAATATACGGTTGCTATCTTGACTGTTCTGGGTTTAATTCTTTATATTGTGTTTGGAAAACTGAAACTCAGTCATGCTATAAAAGGTTCTGATTCACAATCTCCATATAATGGGAGACAGCGGTAACCGCTAATTTTTCCTCACGGGCCTCTATCATTGGCAGGCCCTGCTTTTCCCATTTATTTTTCTCCCTTTTCTTAAAAAGTATTTGCTGCTGGGCAATGCTCTTCAACATAGCCGCTTGAACATCAATTGGCTCCTCCTTTGTTCTGTTCAACAGAGTTCGGTCCTCAACCCCAATCATGAAAAATAAATGCCGCTTTCGAAGCCGTTTAAGGTAAGTAAAGGCGTGTTCTTCATGTAGAAAGGTCTGTATATCACTAAATAATAAAAGTAGGCTTCGTTTCTTTTGCACCATTTCCAAATATTGAAGAACGGCTGCATAGTTTGATTCTACTGCATCGACTTTTATATGGTAAATGGTGTGAAGAATGGTTTGCAGATGGGCCATCCCTTTTGCCGGTGGAACAAAAGCCTTAATTTCATTTGAAAAAGCTAGAACGGACACATAATCCCCTTTTTGGAGAGCAGCAGCGGCAACAGTTAAGGAAGCTTCCAGGGCTTTTTCCAAGCGGTTGCCTTTTTTCAGTTCTGCCCCCATCATACGGCCGCAATCAAGCAAAATCGTAATATACTTACCATGCTCTGGCTCATATTCGTTTGTCATTACTTCCTGAAGCTTAGCGGTTTGCCGCCAGTTAATTTTCCGCGGGTCATCTCCAACCACAAAGCTCCTGATTTTCGAAAATTCGCCAACCCCGCTTTGCTGTTTGCGAATTTCCAAACCTTCATACAATAAATAATGCTGGGCATTTTCTAGATACTGCTTTGTTTCCGTTAAATCGGGAATCACTTTCACTGAATCGGTTAAATCTACTGTTACTTGCTTTTCCCACAAGCCGATTACACTTCGATAACGGAAGTACAGCTTATTGATTTCGTATTTTCCCCTCTCAGCAGGTACCGTTTCATAGGTAATGACGTTTGATGAATCTGCCTGACCCCTTCCGGATATCGGAAACGGCTTTGTAAAGGTTTGCGGCAGACCATCAATGAATCGATAGTTTAGTGAATATGGAGAATGATTGCGAACCTCAATCGTAATCGGATAGGTAAGTCCCCGTTCCATTTCCTCCGTTATGGTCCGCTTGAAGGTAAGCTGTGTTTTTTTCGCTGAGAACAATAAATCAACCAGACTGATGAAAAAAACAACAAGGTTAAACATAAAGACGTACCACCATGATAAATCCCTTAAAATCGCCAGTGTTAAAAGAATAGTTAGCACAAGGTAAATCAACATCAGCCGCTTCGTTGGCAGTATACCTCTATCTTGGAACAGGAACCGAGCCCACAAGCTCTTCGATGATTTGGTCAACGGTTGCTCCCTCCAATTCTACATGAGGAGATAACTGAATCCGATGACGTAAAGCAGGCTTTGCAACCATTTTGATATCATCTGGAGTGACATAATTTCGGTCCGACAAATAGGCACAAGCCTGTGCTGCTTTACCAATCGAAATCCCCGCCCTGGTACTAGCACCGAAGCGAATCATGTCCGTATCCCGCGTTTTCCTGACGATTTTCATAATGTAATCAAGTACATTATCACTAATTGTAACCTCTTCAATTTCTTTTCTGATTGCCACGAACGTGTCTAAATCCATTATTTGAGAAACTTGAGTCCTGATAAAGTGGTTCTCAATAACTTGTTTTAATACATTTTTCTCTTCTTCGAAGGATGGAAAATCAACCTGAAGTTTAAATAAAAATCGATCCTGCTGGGCTTCGGGCAGTGGATAGGTCCCCTCAAATTCAATCGGGTTTTGTGTTGCCACCACAAAAAATACTTCTGGCAGCATGTATGTTTCCCCTTGGATGGTCACCTGTTTTTCCTCCATCGCCTCAAGCAGGGCGGCTTGTGTTTTGGCTGGTGTCCGGTTAATTTCATCGGCCAATAAAATATTGGTGAAAATAGGCCCTTTCAACGTTTGAAAGGAGCCTTCCTTCATATTGTAAATCATGCTGCCGGTAATATCACTTGGTAACAGATCCGGTGTAAACTGTATGCGATTAAAATCGCCTCCAAGCAGTCCTGCAAGCGTACGGACCATTTGAGTTTTCCCGGTGCCTGGCACCCCTTCGAGCAGGACATGGCCGCCTGTTAATATCGCGGATAATAGCAATCGTAAATTGAAATTTTGTCCTAGAATTCGCCTTTCATACTGTTCCAATAGGGATGTTAGTTCTGTCCTCACCCTTGTTCCACCTCTTTCTGTAACTGGTCTAACTTTCTAGACCAAAGCAAATATTCCTGTTTAGTGATTTTGTTTTTATCGAGAATGATTGCCAATTCCTGAAGAAATGAGCGAATCTCATTAGCTTGTATTCCCGTCCATTTGCGTTCTAAATACCCCAAAATATCCTGCCATTCTTTGTGATAAGGAACCTGCCACCGTTCTTGAAGGAGCTGCTTCAGATAATCGGCTTGAATCAACAATGAATCCTGATATCGTCTTCCCCGAAGATACCAGGCTGCTATCGCGCGAATTCCTTCATCACTAAAACGGACCATCTCTTCCCGTGGAACCACAATGGGGCCAAACCGTTTGCCCTTATTCCAAAGCCAAATGAAAGCTATCAATATTCCCTGAAGCATCAACAGTAAAAACCACTTTGGAAAAGCAGACAAAAATGTTGAAGTTATTTGCTCGCCATGAACATACTCATCAAACAGAATTGTCTTGGAGTTAGTTTCATTAACCAGCGAAATCAGCAGTGGTAAATGGTCGTTTTTTAAAATCTTGCCATTCGTTATCCATTCTGGTGTAATCGCGACAATTAATTGGCCTTTACCAACAGTACGTTTCAATGCAACAGGTCCGTATTTATCGTGCAATAAAGTATCTTCTCCGTTACGAGGCTGTAGCCGAACATAGGATAGGACTTCCGCCTTTTGTGCCTTGCCGCCCTTTCCATAGATTTTCAAGGCTTCTGAAGGTGGTATATCTTCCTCCAATTCGTTTGTTCTTAAATTAAACAGACCATCAGGATTTCGAGTAAGCAAAAGAAGCGAATTTCCTTCCTTGATAAAATCGAGGTATGAGCTGATTTCTTCTTTTTCAGTAAAATCTCTGGGCTCCACCATGATTAATAGCTGCTGTTCTTTATTCTTTGGCAATAAAGAAGGCGAATGGTTCCAGCTTTTTGCACTCCTTTCCTTTTTTAAATATGTATAAAAGCCCTTTGTCCCGGTTGGGGAAGGAGATTCAGTTACGTAATTCGGATATACTGTCGGCTTGGGAGTATGGGTGAAATAGCTTAAAAGCACAAAAACAACCACTAATATAACGAACCAAAGCCAATCCTTTCTAGCCTTGTGCAACGTTCCCCCCTCCCTCCTTGTTCATTTCCGACAACAGACTCAAAACAACAGATTGAAACTTGTGGTATCCCTCTTGAAGTGCCTCCCTTTCGCCATAAGTCACTTCGTCAAAAAATTGCGCAAGATGGTAAAATTGGCCGGCCCGCTGTTTATTCTCTTTTCTAAGCTCCTCATAGTACTCCCAATTGGTCTTCCATTTTCTTGCCTCAATCCATCCTTTATCGTGAAAGAAAAGAAGCAAGGCCAAAAACATGTGTCGTGTTGCAGCTGAATAATCGGCTGCAGTTTCTAGCTTTTCTGCCTCTTTTAAATGCTCATGATAAGTCCAATTTATATCCTTTAAAGATTGAAGCGGTTTTTTGCTTCGGAGAACCCGTTCTCTTTTATAATGACGAATCAGAAAAAATACAGCTAAAGCCAATAGAACGATGACCACAATAATGACAGCAATTAAAATAGAGCTTGCGGCGTTATCGGCAGATTCAATTGATGGAAACAAACCGGCTAACTTATCCGCAATCCACTGCTTAGCCTTTTCCCACCATTCAGCGAATAGGCCTTTAGAAGCTTTGTCATAAACCCGATATTCCTTTTCGTTCAAAATTTTCTCTAGGTTTTCCCGTGCTTTTTCAGTAGTAAGCATCTCAATCACCTAATTTAAAAAAGAGGTACGATCATAGTCTTCAATCATTTCCTTTAAATCATCGGCATCGTGGCGCACTTTTAAATCTAAGTACATCACGGCATATCCAACTGAGAAAATCATTGTTGTCACTAAGGTCACAAGATTTGAAATAATCGTAAACAATACGCTATTTCCTAAAGCTAGACCAATTGTCCCTTCCACTGAGAAGCTGATAATAGTAATAATTAAATAAAAAATAATATAAAGTCCCATAAGCGGCCATGTACGTTTCTTGGTCAATCTCCAGCTTCTGCCGAATCCTGGTGACTGTCTATCAAGAACTACCGACCCGAAATAAAAACTCCAGCGCGTTAAAAAATAGGCAATTATCGGTGCGAAGATTAGAAATAACCCAATAGCTAATAATATGCCTAAAACGGGATTGGCCATGGAGCCAATTACTCCTGAAAAGGCGATGATTAAAATAGGAACCAGCATGATGCCAAAGGCAAGCAATCCAAATAAAATACTGCTGCCCAGCATTGGCCAGAACCGTGATAGGGCTTGCTTGATAACCGACCCGACAGTAAACTCCTCATTTATGCGAATATGATTGACGGCAAAAAGAATAGCTGCCTCTGTGATCGGACCAAGAATCACTGTGATTAGTCCAATTACCGCCATTCCAATGTCAGCTCCAAAGTTTCCGGCGTCAAAGGTTCCTTGATTTTCAAAGCTGGTCATGAATTGCTCAAACCAATCACCGCCGCCTTTCACTTCCCTAAAGAAGCTTGTTCCTGATATTAATAATATGATGGCTTGTAATAAGTAAACAGGACCTAAAAGCAAGAGAAAAATCATAAAGAAATCCTTAAATCTGTTTTTACTTAAACTGAATGTATGATCGAGTATTTCTCCGAATCCTTTCGGCTTTGAAAACTTAGAATCCAATCTAAATCCCCCTTAATCTGTTTGTCACAAGAATTATTTTAACATTACTTTTGTCTAATAAGTGTAAAAAGTTGCAAATATTTACAAGTAACAAGTGCAAAAAAGCTCTCCGGGCCGAAACCCGGAGAGCGTCTTTTATTTAGAAGAATCTTCTTGACCCTTGTTATAGTTATATTTTGATCTGTCGATTGGTTTAAAGCCATCAGGTGTATAGAAACGCAATAAGTCGCCATTTACGACTTTATCGGATTCTGCCAGCTTTTGGTCCACGATCTCGTGGTACTTCTTAGCCTCATCCAATTTATCCTGTGAAAGCTCTAAACCTGTCGTAGAATCGTAATATTTATCTCTAACAGCTGTAATGGTTGGACTTACAAAGTCGCCATTTCGGAATGGCACAAGCTGGTCGTGCTGTTCTGACAATAGATCAGTACCAAACTGCACATACTGTTTTGAATCAATTCCTAACAAGTGCAGCAGTGTAGGAAGGACATCGATTTGGCCGCCGTATTCATGATGAATTCCTCCCTGGATGCCAGGGACACGAATAAATAATGGAACACGCTGCAAGCCGGCACTTTCGAAAGGAGTAATTTCCTTCCCCAATACCTGGGCCATTGCTTTATTATGGTTTTCGGATATTCCATAATGGTCACCGTACATAATAATAATGGAACGATCAAGTAATCCCGTTTGCTTTAAATAATCAAAGAACTCTTTTAAAGCTTCGTCCTCATATCTTGCTGTTTGGAAATAATCATCAACCGATGCATCACCAGTTTCTGCGGGTGCAATGGTAGCCATGCTTTGGTCCATTTTATATGGATAATGATTGGCTACCGGAATAAATTTCGTATAAAACGGCTCTGGTAAAGTTTCTAACATTGGTTTAGATTGTTGATAAAATGGTTTATCCATCATTCCATATTCCGCTTGATCTTCTGGGTTTACTTGATAATATTTTCCGTCAAAAAATTTATCATAGCCAAAAGATTTATAAATTTCATTGCGGTTCCAAAAGCTTCCTGAGTTAGCATGGAATACTGCAGATGTATAACCCTGCTGACCTAAAATCCCCGGTGCTGATTGGAATGTGTTCATGCCTTTGGTCGTAAAGGCAGCTCCCTGCGGCAGTCCGTATAATGAATTCTCAAGCATAAATTCAGCATCTGCTGTTTTCCCTTGTCCGGTTTGATGGAAGAAGTTATCAAAGTAAAGGGTATTCTGGTCACGTGTTAACGAGTTTAGAAATGGTGTAACCTCTTGCCCATGAAGCTTATAATTAATTAAAAAGTTTTGTGTTGATTCAAGATGCAAATAAATAACGTTCATGCCTTTAGCGGCACCAAAATATGCCGGATTGGGTGCAGCATAATTGGAGTTAGTGTAGTTTTTCACCTCAGTAACATCGTCGCTGCTCGCCATTACCCGTTGAGCTGAGGCTGTCGTACTTTTCACCGTATCATAAATCGTGTAATTGTACATGCCTAAATATTTTACAATGTAATTTCGGTCAAACCCTCTTGTTAATAATTGCGGTCTGTCCGCTTCTGCTAATGAAAGATTGGCACAAGAAATGGCTAGTGCCATGGAGAATAAAGCAGCCACTTTTTGACGGCTCATATCTTTTTTCTCAATTTTTACAATCCTAAATACAAGTAATGCAATTAATAGAATCGTATCTATAAAGAATAAGAAATCATATGGCTTCAATAAAGATGACACACTGCCACTGACATCACCAAAGTTCTGTGTTTGGGTCAATGTAGGCAACGTGATGAAATCATTAAAGAAACGATAGTATACTACATTGGCAAACAATAAGAACGATAATAGAAAATCAATCACAATCAATGAAATATACTTTTTTCTGCCTTTAAATAATGCTGAAATTCCTAAAAATATTAACGCCGATCCTAATGGATTTAAAAATAATAAAAACTTCTGGATTGAGTTCTGAATCCCCAAATCAAATTGTGTTAATTGCGTAACATATGTTTTTATCCAGAGAAGAATGACGGCCAAAAAGAAAAAGCCAATATATTTATGGGAAATACCTTGACCTTTTAGTTTCATTATTAAGCACCTTCCTTCTAGCAAATCATTATTGCATATTTTAATTTACATTCCTATATGTGATTAGTACTATTTAGTCTAGTCTATATCTTAAATGGTAAATATGAACAAACTATGAATAAAACAAGAAAAAACGTAAATGACCTGCTCACAAGATAGTAACTATACTACTTTTTTTGAAAAAGTCAACCCATATAATGAATGCAATCTTGTCCATTATATTTAGTCGGGAATGGTATAATACATGTAATCATGATATTTAATTACATAAGTTTCCATCAATAGATCTGAGGTGAAAAAAAGTTTGTCTCTAACAAAAAGACGTCAGGAATTCCTTGATCATATCTACCGTCAATTTAAGAAAACAAACAACCCTGTCCATTATTCGAAGGTGGCGGAAGCCATTGGCGTAAGCAAATGGACAGCCTATGATGTATTAAAGGAATTGGAAAACCAGGGGCTTGTAAAAAGAACGTATTCCACGAATGAGAATGAAGCAGGTCGTTCAATCGTTGTCTTCTCCCCTACTGAAATTGCAGAAAGCTTTTTCCAAAAAGAACGCAGAGAGCTAACAAACACGGAAGAGTGGGAAGCCATCCTGCCTGAAGTCTTTAAATTAGTGGAAAATCCACAAAATCTACCGTTACGAGAAGCAATTCATCATATCATTTCGCTCATGAAAAATGTAGAAGTTAAGCTGGAGTTTTGCGCCTACTTTCTTAGTATTTTGCTATTATACTTGAATACACTAGGAAAAAACGTGAAGGAATTAACGGTGAACTTAATCAATGCCTCCAAGGAAGCAAAGGTGCAGTTAACAGTATTTACAGGGGCAGTTGTTGGCATGATTATTCAATCGGTTGGTGAGGAATTAAGTCCGGATATGGTGAAACTCGTTCAGCAATTCCTTGACAATGTCAACGAGCTTAATGCTGGCGAATTAAGTTTATTAATTAATTTCATTGGACAAAGTTAAAATCAGCCGATTTCGGCTGATTTTTCATTTCAAAGATAGTTTTTTTGTTTGATATTAATTTTAGTTTATATACTACAAAGGAAGTATATTTCAGAATTTTTTAAATATTCTCTTGACGTTCCCTTCGTTTTTACGATATATAGTTTGTATACATTTTTTGGTTTTTTGGGTATTTTGTGTGTTTTTATTTTTATATTGAAAGCGGGGGATTATTGATGTACGAATTATTTTGCAGAACATATCAAGGTGGGATGAAGGTAGCCTCCTTTATACTTCCTTGGCGAAAACCGGAATTATTAGAAGGAGAAAACAGCCTAAGTAAACTTCCATCCCTTATTAAAAGTATGCGAGTTGAAAGCGTTTTAATCGTGACTGATCAAGGGATTGTTTCCATTGGCCTGATGGACCCTTTCTTGGATGGCTTGAAAAATGAGGGCATCCAATTTTCCATTTATGATAAAACGGTTCCAAACCCAACAATAGAAAATATTGAAGAAGCCTTTCAAATGTACAAGGAGAATAAATGCCAGGGAATTGTTGCATTTGGCGGCGGCTCGCCAATGGATTGCGCAAAGGGTGTAGGCGCCCGCGCGGCAAGGCCTAAAAAAAGTATTCCACAGATGAAAGGTGTTTTAAAGGTATTAAAAAGAATACCGCCTTTGTTTGCTATCCCAACGACAGCAGGTACAGGCAGTGAAGCAACGCTTGCCGCTGTTGTCTCAAATAGCGAGACACATGAAAAGTACGCGATAATGGACACGGCCCTTATCCCCCATTATGCTGTATTAGACCCGCTTCTTACTGTAAAACTTCCTCCCCATATCACGGCTGCTACCGGTATTGATGCACTGACACATGCAGTCGAGGCGTATATAGGGAAAAGCAATACGAAAGAAACAACACAGTGCAGTATACAAGCAGTACAGTTAATTTTTGAAAATCTTTATGAATGCTATACAAATGGTACGAACATTCAGGCTAGAACGAACATGCAAAAGGCTGCTTATTTGGCCGGAATCGCTTTTACCCGGGCAT
Organism: Neobacillus sp. PVCKKU3; assembly: GCF_058323225.1. NCBI lineage: Bacteria > Bacillati > Bacillota > Bacilli > Caryophanales > Bacillaceae > Neobacillus > Neobacillus sp. PVCKKU3. The sequence goes on along the minus strand of NZ_JBLVQN010000002.1, from coordinate 240,387 downwards.
ATGTCGGCTACGTGCATGCGATCGCCCATACATTAGGCGGGTTTTATCAGGTTCCCCATGGTCTGGCGAATGCCATTATTCTTCCATATGTACTCGAGTATTATGGGGAATCCGCCCATAAGCCGTTGTCAGAATTGGCAGATTTGGTTAAAATAACAAAGCCTTCCGATACGATTGAACAAAAAGCACAGAAATTTATTGATGCCATTAAAGAGCTTAATGAAAAAATGGCGATCCCGACCAAGGTGAACGGAATCATCGAAAAGGATATTCCGCTCATGGTGGAACGGTCTTTGAAAGAAGCAAATCCTCTCTATCCTGTTCCGAAGATTCTTTATAAAAATGATTTATTAAAGCTTTATCATCTGATAAAGGAGTAGATATGAATATGAGTATTTCGTCTCCCCTATTAAATGAAGGCGGTACTAAAGAAAATTACAGTTACCTAGTAAATAAACAAAGGTCCTTCTTTCGAAAAGAACAGACAAAGAATGTTTCCTTCCGATTGGCTGCCTTGAAAAAATTGAAGGATGCCATAAAGGTAAATGAGCAAGAGATTATGGCAGCGTTAAAAGCGGATTTAAATAAATCCGAGCTTGATGCATATGCGGCAGAAATCGGATTTGTCCTTGCTGAGTTGACGTTTACAATTAAAAACCTGAGTTCTTGGGTAAAAACAAAGAGTGTTAAAACTCCTATGACCCATTTTGGTTCGACGAGTTACATCTATTCAGAACCCTACGGTGTGGCATTAATTATTGCCCCGTGGAATTATCCATTTCAGCTGGCGATTGCCCCGTTAATCGGAGCGATTGCGGCGGGGAATTGTGCCGTTTTGAAACCTTCTGAATTAACACCAAAAACGTCTGAAGTATTGGCGAAGCTGATCAATGGTCTATATCCTGAAGAGTTTGTTTCGGTTGTAGAAGGCGGTGTGGAAACAAGCACAGCACTCCTTGAGGAAAAATTCGATTATATCTTTTTTACTGGAAGTGTACCTGTTGGGAAAATCATTATGGAGGCTGCGGCAAAAAATCTAACTCCGGTTACATTAGAGCTTGGCGGCAAAAGTCCCTGCATTGTTCATGATGATGCCAATATTAAGGTAGCGGCTAAACGGGTTGCCTGGGGTAAATTCACGAATGCTGGCCAGACCTGTATTGCCCCCGATTATCTTTATGTTCATAAAAATGTCAAAGACAAATTTCTAAGCGAGTTTAAAAATACGATAAAAGAATTATATGGAGAAAATCCTTTACGTAACCCCGATTTCACCCATATTGTTAGTGAGCGGCATTTTAAGCGGCTCGAGGGCTTTTTGAATAATGGTCAAGTATATTCTGGGGGTAAAACAGATTCGGATACCCTAGCGATTGAGCCGACTGTTTTAACGAATATAAGCTGGGACGATCCAATTATGCAGGATGAGATTTTTGGCCCGATACTTCCTGTTATGGAATACAGCCATTTATCAGAAGTGCTCGATGGCATCCATAATCATCCGAAACCGCTCGCCCTTTATATTTTTACGGAAAGTAACCAGGCCCAGCAAACGGTTCTTAACAGCGTATCGTTTGGCGGCGGCTGTGTGAATGACACTGTCTATCACTTTGTCTCCCCTCACCTCCCATTCGGAGGTGTCGGACCGAGCGGGATTGGCTCTTATCACGGAAAAGGCAGCTTTGATACCTTCTCCCATAAGAAAAGTGTCTTAAAGCAAACCACCCTTTTTGACATCCCGTTCCGCTATCCCAATTTTAAGAATGGGCTTAAGATGTTGAGGATGTTTTTGAAATAATGGTAAGTCCCTGATTCTCAGGAAGAATTCAGGGACTTTCTTTTTAACCTATTTTAACTTGCTGGTCTTCTATAGGGTGGTCGTCTAGCTCAGAGGACACTATAAACATGATGATTTCATCCCCTGGCTTTAAATCTGCAAAGAATGCACAAGCTAGAGCCACTTGTTCAACATTAATAGTAATGCTCACTCGATTCGGACTTTCCTTTGGAGAGCTAGTTATCGAAAAATACCTTGGTTTAAGTGAAGGCAATAGCTCTAAGAAACGTTCGAACGGCATTTCACAGGCTTCATATTTTTCAAGCAAGTCAAGCATCGAAACTCTATTTTTCAAAACAAGTTCATCATATACCCCATCCTCTAATAACGCTTCTAGTTCCCGCTTATGCGGAGGGCAAACCGTATAGGCGGCCAATTCACGAATTTGTGCCCCTGTTGCTGTTTCCTGCACTTCCACGCTTTGACTTAGGAGATCAACTAGACTTACCGGGCGGTCTAACGGTAGATGGGAAAAAGTACGGCCGCTAGCGGTAATAATCACATGGTCCTTCCCATTTAATCTGAACCGTTTAAGAATTCGCTGAACGGTTTCTTTGCTATTCCTTGGAAAGACCCCAAGATGGTTACCTTCCTGATAGGTTAGCCCTTCTGGTAAGGAAATTACAATTTTCCTTGTTGATTCGTTATCGGTATCAATCACTAACTGATTTTCTACAATCGTACCTTGTACGGAGTCGTACTTTATAGCTAAAGGTGAACCCGTTATAGTATTGACAAACTGTATGGAAATCGTATTTGACTCTTTTTCATCAGTACTATCCAATTGAATTCCAAAGGTTTTGAAGGCATCCTGCCACATCCGTTTTTTCCATTCATCAAATTGCTTATCAAAATCGCCGCTTGCATCACCTTCCCCCCTCTTTGAAAATCTGACTGCTCCTTTAAGGGCAAGCTGTTCATCAATATAACGAGGCACATCCTGGTAGGTGTTCGCCCAGTTGTGATCGCCACATCCAAATACCGCGTACTGGACACCTTTTAAACTACCTGTTTCCAGATGTTCCAGCCACTGCACAAATTGGCGTGCGTTTCTTGGCGGTTTCCCATTATAGGAGGATGTGACAATGATTACTGCTCCTTCAGTTGGTAACTTACCAATCCTATCGTTTAGGGGAGCGGCCTCACTTTTTACTCCATGCAAACGGGCAATATCGGCAAGCTCATGTGCAAGCTGCTCTGCTGTTCCCATATTGGAACCATATAAAACAAGCAGCGGTCTATTATTCACACCAATAAGTGAATACTTCGGAGCTTCTTGGTTATTTTTCGTGGCTGCTGCTTTTTCAGCAGATAAAGCAAATGTATCGATTCTCTTATTCTTCCGCAATTTTAAGCGAATTTTAAAATTATCAGGTTTAAGCGTCAATGTTTGCTTAATTTTTAATTGATAATGCATATGGTCGATTAAGTCAAAATGCTCCAGAATCATTCCTAACACAAGCGTTGCCTCATGGAGGGCGAACTGCATACCGATACACGCTCGCTGCCCGTTTCCAAAGGGCTTATAGGCATGTGCGGGAATTTTAGTCATATCTGCAAAACGCTCAGGACGAAATTCTTCGGCATCCTCCCCCCATGCATCCTTATCGCGATGAAGTTTTGGAATTATGACGGACACATTGTCGTATTTTTTTAGCCGGTATTTTCCGCCAATGACCGTATCGTCTTTTGCGTACAAAGTAAATTGGGGCGCAGTAGGATAAAGACGTAAAGCTTCATTTAAAATCATCCGAATGTACTCAAGGTCGAGTACCTGCAGATATGATGGAATAGAATCGCCTAGTACCTGGTCAACTTCCTCATATGCCTTCTTCAGTACTTCAGGATGCTTCAGAAGTAGGTATATGGCAAAAGAAAGCAATCCGCTTGTCGTTTCATGACCGGCGATAAGAAAGGTAATGATTTGGAATCGAATATTTTCATCATCAAGCCTCTCTCCTGTTTGCGGGTCCTTGACATTCAACATTCGAGCCAGTAAATCAGTTTCCCCTTGGTCGCCGCCTTCTTTGCGTTCAGCGATAATTTTATCTACTAGAGAAAACATTGACTTAATGTCGCGTTCGAACTGCCGCTTAGTTCTTACCATCAGCTGGGTTTGGATAGGCAGCCTTGTGCTTTGGTGCATGGCCTCGTCAAGTGCCCGGATCATACTGATGATAAACGGATTGTGGTTTTCCCGATAGAAACTGTTAAAGCGATAGTTAAATCCGCATAACCCAATCGTATCTAGGGTCAGACGGGTCATATCATCGGGAACATCGATGCTCTCATTTGGATTCAAACGGGCCCACTTTTGTACGAGCTGCTGGGCGATGTCGACCATCATCGTATGATAGCCTTTCATTGCTTGCTGGCTGAAGGCTGGCATCAGAATGCTATGGGCTTTCTGCCAATTCGGCTCTTTAGTTTTACTTGTAAATAAGCCGTCTCCCCCTAGTGCACGCAGAAAATACAACCCTCCGGAGAGACTTTTGTCAAACCGGGATTCATCACAGACCTCGGCAACTAATTCATGACCTGAAACAAAATGCATGATAAAACCAAAAGCCTCAAAGCGAAAAATAGGTCCGTATTCATCGGCGATTTTCCAAAATGACAGCGTTGGTGCATCTTTATCGATTAATGGAATATTGCCTAACGGGCCATACGTTTTTGGCTGCGGAATCCGCATATTATTTTCCATAAAAAGCTCCTCTCTGTTAATTATTCACCTTTTACCTATTAAACCGTATAAAACAACATCGGCGATTTCATCCTCCATATGGTCGAGCTGTAATTTTTCTGAGATGATTTCTTCCTGGAGTTTTTCAAAGTTGAGTAGGGACCAAATAGCGCTAGTGATTCCAAGTTCATATAGAAGGGATTGGACTGGGGTGAGATTTCCGTTAGATACCTTTTGCAAAAGCTGTTCCATACTTTTGTCCTGAATATAAATCTGCTCCATAAACATCTTTGCCAGCTCTGGATGGTTGGGCGATTCCCTAAAAAGGATGTTGAAGCTGTCCAGATTGTTGCGGATTACTTCCACTCTTGCTTTGATAACATCCCTGACCAGATCAGGATTATGATCAGAATTCATCTTGGGGGGCTCAAACACAGACGGAGTAATGCAGGCAAGAAAAATATCCTTTTTGCCCTTAAAATGTTTATAAAGAGCAGCTTCTGAAACTTCAACACGCCTGGCAATTTCGGCGGTGGTGGCGCCATTATATCCTCGTTCGGCAAACAGCTTGCGTGCCTCCCGGATAATTTTCTTTTTAGTATCCGATTGCGATCCCAAATTCTTCACCCTCTCTTTTGGTTAGTGAATACTTACTAACTATTATATATAATATTCCGAAATCCCTGTCATGGTATAAAATTCCTGTTTTCCAAATAAACATAATGACGTTTTTTTTTCTACTTCTTTCTGCATTTTTAAAACATCTATTATCACAATTTATGTTTTTTTATCATAACCTGTTTCCTGCTGTGTTTTGCTGTTATTTCGTGTAGAAATATTTCAATATACGAAATAATCGGCTTGTCTTATAATCAAATTGGCTGAATATTAGTATTAATATTCCCAATATTATTTTAACCAGGGGTGGTTCCATGAAAAAAAGGAAAAAAGGATTCGCGGCAGTATTAGCCACAACTCTCTCTTTATCTGTACTCAGCTCCGTCGCATTTGCAGACCAGCCTTCATCAACTGATTCATCCACTTCACTGAATATTAAACCTCCAGAGTTTTTTATTCCTAATGGGCAGAATAAGAAAAACTTTTTTGTCGATAAAACACAATTGAATTCTTTATCACATTTAGAAGGATATGAAACAACAAAATTGTTTAAGGGCATACATAACGGTGCCGGTTACTGGATGGAAGTTCCTAATAACTGGAACGGCAAGCTTGTTTTGTATGCGCATGGGTATCGTGGTACTGGAAATGCGCTAACAGTATCCATGCCAGATAGTATACGTACAGGGCTTCTTCAGCAGGGGTATGCATGGGCCGCCTCAAGCTATAGCACAAATGGCTATGATGTAGAGACGGGTGTAAAAGACACACATGCTCTAAATGGATTATTTAGACAACTGGTAGGTAACCCAACCCGGACGTATATTATGGGACACTCAATGGGTGGGCACATAACAGGCGTATATGCTGAGCAATATGGAGATGTTGATGGGGCTCTGCCAATGTGCGGGGTTATGGGCGACTCTGAATTGTTTGATTTCTTTACGGATTACGGGCTCGTTGCGCAAACTTTAATGGAAACTCCAAAGAATCAGCAACAGGCTATTGCAAATACAGATTATTTTGAAAAGACTTTACCTACAATGGAGTTTGCTTTCGGTAATGGTTTAAGACAAGATGCTTTTGCAAAAAAATTTAATATAAACAATGGATGGGTTTTCAATTCTATAACCCCCTTAGGTGAAAAATTACAAGCAGTAACGAAGAACCTTACGGGCGGAGAGAGACCACTATTTGAATTTGCCTACCAGCATATTTTTAATGATTTTCTCTTCAGAAACATGCCTACTAATCCCGCATATGGAGAGGCAACTGGAAATGTAATTAACAATACAGATTCAGTTTATCAATTAGATAATAGTCCTACATTATCTTCTGAGGAAGAAGCCTTAAACAATGGTGTTCTTCGTATTACTAATGATCCAAACGGACGTCATAATAATGGGTTAGCTGCCATTCCAAAAGTAACGGGAGATTTAAAGGTTCCAACTGTTTCTATCCATACTCTTGGTGACCTATTTGTTCCATTCTCCATGGAGCAGATTTACGCTGAAAGAGCGGCGGAAAAAGGCAAGGAAGACCTGCTGGTATCACGGGCGATTCGTGGAATTGGACACTGTGAGTTTACCCCGGAAGAGCAAATTAATGCCTTTGATGACCTAGTAAATTGGGTTGAGAATGGTCAAAAACCCTTAGGTGATAACATCCTAGAGCCGGCTGTTGTAGCAGATAAAAATTTTGGTTCCCAGTTTACAACTGTAAGGCGTGATTATGATAAAACACCGTGGGATACTCTAAAGTAAAGCAAAAGAAAGCAGAGAGATGCCCCCTCTGCTTTCTGATTTTAATTTTATATTTGAAAACTGTTTAAATTAATGGAGTGAATTTTGCTATTTAGAATCTAATTGGGTGATGATTATTTTGTTTGGACAGTCTGTTCATAAACCAGCCAACCAGTCCCATTAATTTTATTCGAAACATCAATAATCTTTTTTTTCACCCTATCAAACTCCGGCCCTTTCAACTTTGTAGGCTGGTAATTATTTTTCGATGAAACAGAAGATATCGAAAATGGAATTACATTGATTTCTTTTTTGTCAGTCAGAACTCCATTTTCTAGATGAAATGTCTGCTGAAAAACATACGTGTCTTTATCAGACGGATTCCTGTTTCCTCCAAACATAAAATTCCCGAGACTGTAAACAATAAATTTACCGTTATATTCTTCAATTCCCTGGACGACATGTGGATGATGTCCAAGAATCAAATCCGCACCACTATCGATTGCAAAGCGGGCCAATGATTTTTGCGAGGCTGTTGGAACGTATTGCCGCTCCACTCCCCAGTGAAAATGGACAAGAACAATCTGTGCCCCCTGCTCTCGCAACTGGTTGATACCTAGTGAAACCTTATTCCTTACTTCACGTGTATCCTGCCAGCCTTCAAAACCTAAAGCCCCTATTATTACTCCCTTAACGGTTGTTATATATTGATTTTCGTAGCCGAAATAGCCGATTTGTTGGTTCTTCAAAGCTTCAATCGTGTCAGTATATCCTTTCTGAAGGTAATCATGGATATGATTGTTGGCGAGGTTCACTGCTTCAATACCACCCAGTTTTAATATTTCTGCATAGCTAGGGTCTCCTTTAAAGCGAAACGTTTTTTGCGCTTTTTGTGTTGAATTGGTTAACGTCGTTTCCAAATTGACCGTAGTAAGATCATCCTCCAGAAAAATATTATCGAGTCCTTGAACAAAATAAGCCAAACCATTTGCCGATGCTGTACGGACAAAAGTATCTGGATATGTAAAAGTTTCATCTGTCCCTAATGTAAAATCCCCTGCTGCACTTATTTTAATTGTCGTTTCTGTATTTTGCTGCGTCTGTATTTGAGCCTGAGGGTGTTCAGATTGTTCCTTCTGAACATCACTCTCAACCTCTAGTTTAGAATCTTCAACGTTTACAGGGGTACTCGTATGAACAGTCTTATCTGTATTAATATAAATAGCAATTGCAAAAGTACAAGCAACTAATACAACTACAATAATAATGGTAAAACTTATCTTATTTTTGAACCTCTGCCGTTTTCCTGATTCAGTCCTGCTTAAATGGTCCTTGCTATCCATTCCCTAATTGTCTCCTTTATTTTATTTCTTTGGAAATGACTTACATTTGCAAATTGTACCATAATTCGAGTTGTATTTAAAGAATATTCCGAATTTTGTAAACCTACAATATATTACCATCCACTCCTTCCTCCTAATCTGTTAAACTTTTAATGTCATAATTTTATAGGAGGAAGATAGCGATGAATAAACGAAAAGTCCTCCTTGCGCTGGTAATCTTACTTACCTTTATTGGAGGAATTGCTGCCGGATTATCCTTTTCCGCAAACAAGCATAATGCAAATATAGTAAAAATAGATCAATCACCCAAATCTTCTTTAAAACCACAAGAAAAAGCAGTTCCTGAAGTGGAAAAAGCGCACTCAAAAGTTCTCATTGGATATGTACAAGATTTTCGTGACCCAAATACGGTCGAATATGACAAGTTGTCCCATGTAATCTTCTCTTTTGTGCATCCGACCAAGGATGGCGGAATTTTGCTTAACGGCGATACTGCACTTGGTAACTTGCGGGGAATGGTCACAAATGCGAAAAAACATAATACGAAGGCGATTTTAGCCATTGGTGGATGGTATCACATTAAAGGCGGAGAATCGTATGACTATTTCAAAACGGCCATTTCAAATCCGGAATCGCGGACAAGACTAGTAAATGAGCTAACTGGAATTGCTGATAGAGAAAATTTGGACGGGATCGATATCGATTTTGAACACCCTCGTTCTACAGAGGATGCTCAAAATCTGTCTGCGTTTGCGAAAGAATTAAGCGAACAGCTTCACCCTAAAAACAAAGAGCTTTCAATTGCAGTTTATTCAATGATTCATGCAGTTACGTTAACGGAAATTGCCTTTGTTAAATATGAGCCAGAAATGTTTCAATACGTGGACCATGTAAACATTATGGCCTATGACGGACAATGGGATGACGGCTACCATGCGGCTAACCTATCTCCATACCCATTCACTGAAAAAATCGTAAGCTATTGGACAGGACTTTTTGATAAATATAATATTTCAAAGGAGAAATTAGTGCTTGGGGTACCGCTGTATGCCCAGCCTGAGGATCCAAAAGTAAAGCAGGTTTCATTCGGAGCAATTTTAAATCAGAACCCAGCCAATGCAGGTGCTGATACAGTCCAAATGAATGGTACCACCTACTATTATAACGGCGATGAAACGATGAAGAAGAAAACGAGATTGGCCCTTGACCACGGCATGGGCGGAATGATGATGTGGGAGACCGGTTTGGATGCCCAAGGACCGGAAAGCATCACCAACACAATCTCAGAAGTCCTGAAGGAGTCCGAAAAGGATCCGATAAAATACTACACAGTAAAAGGAAATTAAGTATAAAAGGGCCTTACTCCCTGCGCTGCTGTTTATAAGCACCGGGGGTAAGGCCTTTTTAGTGTAGAGAATTTATATGACCTCGATTGCTTAAAAAAATCATCGGTTGGGTAGCATAGAGCCTTTATATGCGCCCCAACCCTTGAAAAAATCGCCGGTTGGGTAGCATAGGCCCTTTATATGCGCCCCAACCCTTGAAAAAATCATGGGTTCGGTAGCATAGGCCCTTTATATGCGCCCCAACCCTTGAAAAAATCGCCGGATCGGTAGCATAGGCCCTTTATATGCGCCCCAACCCTTGAAAAAATCATGGGTTCGGTAGCGTAGAGCCTTTATATGCGCCCCAATTCTTGAAAAAATCATCCGATCGGTAGCATAGAGCCTTTATATGCACCCCACCACTTGAAAAAATCAACGGATCGGTAGCATAGGAGCCCTTATATTCAGCTTTAATCAATGAGCACTCCTGGGTTAAGAATATATCCAGGGTCCAGTGTGCGTTTCACCGATTTTAATGCAGAGGCAAACAGGTCCGGCCGCTGCTTGTCATACCATGGCCGGTGGTCACGGCCGACTGCGTGATGGTGGGTAATCGTGCCGCCAAGGGAAATGATCGCCTCAGATACAGCTGCTTTGATTTCGTCCCACTGCTCCAGTTCACTGCCAGGCTTCCCAAGTGCCTTAACAGTGTAATATGGTGCCGGTCCATCAGGGTATACATGTGTGATTCGGCATGTCACCCATCCGTTATGGCCGGAAATTTCTCTAACCGCCTTTTGGGCCGTCTCCATTACTCCGGTATGAAATGCTTCAAAACGGTCCCATGTTATTGCTGTTTCGAAGGTTTCCACGATAATCCCTAAGCTGACAAGGACATCCCTTAGATACGGTGCCTGGATAAATGCATTTCGCCACGTACCCACATCACCTTCCCTGCTTGCAGAAGAATCGCTTCTAGTTTTGATAACATCCTGCCCATATACTCCGCCAAATTCCTTACAGCATTCCAACGCCCTAATCATCCAAACGTCAAGAAGATGATCATGCGATTTAAAGCCAAGCATAAGTACTGCTGTTTGACCGTCCCCTGCCCCAGAGTCATGCGCCTCTCCTGCATCAAGCAAACGGCAATTGGAAGGATATAAACCAGATTGGCTTAACACCCGGACGGCTTTCACTCCGGACTGAAAATCTGGGAAACGTACCGATGCTGCAGTCCGATAAACTGGACGATCCTGCAGCCTGACCCAGGCCTCAGTGATTATTCCAAGGGTACCTTCAGAGCCAATAAACATCCTGTCAGGGCTTGGTCCTGCACCAGAACCGGGCAGCCTTCTTGTTTCAACCACACCTTTTGGAGTAATGACACGGAGCGATTGCACCAAATCATCGATATGTGTGTGCAGGGTGGCAAAATGGCCCCCGGCCCGGGTAGCAATCCATCCTCCTAACGTGGAAAATTCGAAAGACTGTGGGAAGAAGCGGAGAGTTAGATCCTGTTCCTTTAATTGCTTTTCAATAGCCGGCCCGCGAATCCCCGCCTGAATACGTGCAGCACGAGAAACTTTGTCAATTTCTAGGACTTGATTAAATTTCTTTAAATCAATCGATACTGAACCCGAATATCGGTCATCAATTTCAGGCTCAACCCCTCCTACTACACTTGTTCCGCCGCCATAAATAATGGCAGCAGCATGAATATCATTACACCAATCTAGAATATTAATAAGCTCAGTTTCCGTACGGGGGAATGCCACTATGTCTGGGGCATTCGTAAAATCACGACGAAAAGCCCTCACGACATCCCGGTAGGATTTTCCATATGTGTGCGATAAGCGCTCGTGGGTATCATTCGTACAAAGATGCTGAAGAGATTGTGGTATGTTTATGCGAGGCTGCTTGAGAGATATTTCAGCAATAGCTGGCGGCGGCGTCTTCTTCCATTCGCTTACTCCAAACCGCTTTGCCATTGCTGCTTCCACTTGATACTGAACCTGAGGGGACAGGCCATCTTCATAGCCCCATCCCCAAAATTTCATTTTGCGAGGTGTCACTTAAATTCCCCCTCATTAATTAATACTCTCATTTAAATGAAGCTCCAATTCTTGTCTAATATCATTAGGAATTGGTTCGGATTTCTGCGTTTGGAGGTTAAAATTCACATATACTGCAGTACCAATAACGCATAGTCTGCCCTCTTGATGAATTTCCTCGTATAGCTCTAAACTGGAATTGCCGATTTTTTTCACCCACGTTTTTACCTCTACGTCTTTACCAAAATAAATTTGTGCGACGTATTCTACATTTGTTTTTAAAATAATCATCTTCCAGTCATGAAAGGTATCATCCGGGTTGAATAATTTAAAAAGCTTGTTTCGGCCTGCCTCCAGCCAAATTGGGATCGTCGTATTATTGATATGGCCGACACCGTCAGTTTCAGAAACCCTTGGTTCGATTACGGTCAAATACATGAGATAACCACCTTTTAATTTAAGCCGTTAAAAGCCATTTGATAAATTTGATAGATTTCATCTTTGCCAAGAGGTTTTGGGCTTCGGGCCAGCAGTCTTTTTTGTTTGATTGCATCTTCAGTTAAGCTTGTAAGACTGGATTCTGGTATGCCATATTCTTTTAGTGTCGTTGGAAGCCCGACACTTTCGACCAGTTTATAAAATAACGTTAAAATTTCCTCTTCAGTTTGTCCCTCACCGTGATTGGTTAATATGCTGCATACTCGATTTAATTTGTCACTGCAGCTCGAAGAAATCGATTTCATAACATATGGAAGTAACACAGCGTTGGACTCTCCATGCGGTAATTTGAATTGGCTGCCGAGCGGATAGGCTAGTGCGTGAACACCGGCGACACCCGCATTGAAAAAGGCCAGTCCGGCTAGATAGCTGCCATAGCTCATCACAGTTCTTGCTTCTTTGTCTTCCCCATTCTCAACAGCATTCCATAATGAGCCACCGATTAATTCGACTGCTTTAATGGCAAGTGCATCTGTTGCCTCGTTTGCATTAACAGAAAGAAAGGCTTCCACAGCATGTGTTAAGGCATCAATTCCAGTGGCCGCAGTTATTCTTTTAGGAACAGACAGGGTTAATTGTGGATCAACGATTGCAATATCAGCTAGTAAGAAATCGTGAGTTACGACATCCTTGGTCCCTTCAAGGGAAACAACGGCAATATCTGTTACCTCACTGCCAGTTCCAGATGTTGTGGGAATTAATATTTTCGGGATGCCCCTCGTTTTTAGCTTCCGTGTACCAGAGAGATTAAGATAATCTGCTGTATCACCCTCATTTTGTGAAATGACGGCAGCGATTTTTGCCAAGTCCAATGCACTACCACCGCCTAAACCGATAACACAATCAAACCCGCCTTCGCGGGCATACGCCGCCAATCTCTCTGCACAAGCGAGCGATGGTTCCGGCTCAACATCAGTATAAAGGCTAACATCATATTGTTCATTTAGAGGAGATAAGTATTGTTGGACCAATCCAATTTTAACAAGGGTTTGGTCGGTAACTACTAGTATACGGCTGGGCTTCATATCCTCCAGTTCTTCAAAAAGCTTCGCTATGGAGCCCCAGCCGGTATATGAACGTTTTGGGAATCTTAAGGTTGAAATCATTTACGTTGACCCTCCTTTAAAAGTTTTCAGTACCTATTAAACTATTTCAACAAGGAGTGCAATATCCCTGCTGATTTTTACATAATAAATAGCCCGGCAGACACCAGGCTATTTATTCGAAATCAATGCTTATTTAAATTTTGTAATGACATTAAAACCATATGTTTTAAAATTAGTCATATCATTGAGGACGTCATTCACTTGGTCTAGCGCAATCTCCCTAGATACCAAGGAACGTGGATTTAATTTGCCTTGGGCAATCATTGACAATAATCCATCGTACTCCGACCGTGGATTCCCAAGGCTTCCGACGATTTCTAATTCCATTGCCGTGATTGCATCAATTGGAAGGCCGGCAATTCCTTGTTCGTTATGGGTTGTTAAGCCAATTTGCACATGGCGGCCGCCCTTTCGTAGGCAAAGGACAGAATTAAGGATCGTTTCCTGAATTCCCAGCGCTTCAATAGATGCATGGGCACCGCCCCTGGTGATTTCCTTTACAGCTGTCACCACATTCTCATTTCGAGCATTCACCGTAGCAACCGCACCTTCTTTTCGGGCCATTTCCAATTTGGCATCATCCACATCTACCGCAATGACTTGGGCTCCAATAGCATTTCCAACCTGAACTGACGACAACCCTACACCGCCTGCCCCGTGGACCACCAGGAAATTTCCTGGCTTCAAGTTGGCACGCACCACACCATGAAAGCCCGTCATGTAGCGGCAGCCAATCGCAGCAGCCGTCACTGTATCGACCTCATCTGGAAGCGGGACCAGATTAAAATCACCATTCGGAACCTTTACATATTCCGCATAGGCACCATCATGGGCGAACCCAAAAATTTGCAGATTGTCACAGCGGTTAGAATGTCCGCTCAAGCAGCTTGAGCAGTGTGAACAGCCTTCATGAAACGGTGCCGTCACCCGGTCGCCTGGCCTGAAGTTTTTTACTTCTTTTCCGACGGCTTCAACAACTCCCCCAAATTCGTGCCCTGGTATAATTGGCAGCACTGGACTCAGGCCAAGCCATGCCCAGTCTCCCATCCACGCATGCCAGTCACTCCGGCATACACCGCTTGCCTCTACCTTTACAATCACATCATGTGGACCTGGTGTTGGATCAACTACATTTCCGATTCTTAATGGCTGTCTTTGCTCAATAATTTGTGCAGCTCTCAAATAGATTCCCTCCCAAGCTTTAACCTATCAATTTGTAAGTATTTACCTTAAAAGATATTCTTTGTCCTATCGAAAAAAGAACAAACTGTTGGAGATTTATTTCTTTTTTAATGGTGTTTTAAGAATCTTTCCAGTTGTTGTTTTAGGAAGTTCTTTCATAAAATATATTTTTCTAGGAATCTTGTAATGAGCCAGCTGCTGTTTACAGAAACTAGTGATCTCGTCTGGTGTGATTTCCGATTTCGTCACAACGTAAGCAGCTACTTCTTCTCCAAAAACAGGGTCTGATTCGCCAACTACCGCGCACTCTACAATATTTGGGTGAGTATAAAGAACCTCCTCTATTTCACGTGGATAGACATTGTAGCCGCCGCGGATAATCATGTCCTTTTTGCGGTCAACAATATAAAGGTATCCTCGCTCATCCCTCCTGCCCAGGTCTCCCGTATAAACCCAGCCTTCTTTTATCGTCTCGTTCGTTGCTTCTTCCTTTTTATAATAGCCTTTCATGCCGTTAGGCCCTTTAAAAATAATTTCCCCGACTTCGTTAACAGGGACTTCCCTGCCATTCGGATCGACTATTTGCAGCTCGAGACCAGGAACGGGTACCCCGACTGACCCTGGAACTTTTTCAATATTGCTAGGGAAACAGCTAATCATGACAGTGCTTTCGGTCTGGCCATAGCCTTCGCCGATTTGTACACCCATTTCCTCCTCCACTTTTTCTAGAATTTCAACCGGGAGACTGGCTCCGCCTGAACCCGCAAGTCTGAGGCTGGAAAAATCTAATTCTTTTATTTTTGGAGAATGGATAAACATTGTGTACATGGTAGGAACACCGAGGAAAATGGAAATTTGGTTGTCTGCAAGCTTCTGTAGGATAACATCTGGAATAAAGCGTTCTTCTAAGTAGATCGTAGCCCCTCTTAACACACAGATAAGTAAGCCCTGCAGCTTTGCATACGCATGAAATAATGGGAGAACGACAATAACCCGGTCTTCCTTTGTTAGCTCCAAAAGGTCAGCACTCGTTTCTGACATCCATCCCAGATTTCCGTGCGTAATCAATGCCCCTTTCGGCTTGCCAGTTGTTCCTGAAGTATAAATTATTTGGGCATTATCATATTGATTTTTTGGTTCAATATAGAAATCTGCTGGTTTACCGGAGACTTCCTCCCACGCGACATAAGCTTCTGTTTCGGTTAAATTGAAGATAGATTTTACTGACGAGAGAGATTTGTGAGCCTTTTGAACTTCACCAAGGCCAATTTCATCAACAATAAGGGCAACAGCATCGGAATCATTTAGAATATAGGTTATTTCATTTTCTTTGAAGGTAGGATTAAGAGGAATCACAGTGGCACCAATTGCTAGCAAGGAAAAATAGGCAATTACATACTCCGGCTTATTGGCCATCATGAGACCGACATGGGAACCGTTTGTAATTCCATACTTTCGAAGTCCTGCTGCTTTTTCCTTCACCTTATCAGCTAACTCCTGATAGGTAATTTTCTCGTTCCGAAATACAATAGCAGCATGATTGGGCATTTCTTTTGCCGTTTGAAACAAAACTTCACTAATATTCAACAATGTTCCCTCCCTATTCTATTGTTCAGAAAAATAGGCATATAGAAAAAGTGTATGCGCTTACATATTAATCTATGAAAAAGAAAAGTGTCAAGTAATATGGTAATATTTTCATATTGCTTGACACTTAGGTTTAATATATTTTTAATTAAATCCTGCCATCCAATAGACAATAAAAAAAGAACCAACTTGGCCCTCATTTCATTGATTAAACTCTACTTTTAATTGAACAATTTCAGACTGAGTACCGATTCTTAGGGGCGTTCCCCAGAACCCATATCCGGACGTGACAATTGAATGTAGCTGTCCTTTTTTAAGGTAGCCCCAATCATTTTCATAAATCTTATTTGTTATCAAATTAGCTGGAAACAATTGTCCACGGTGAGTATGTCCGGACATCATCAGGTCTACTCCATTATTTTCGGCAACATCCAAATCATACGGCTGGTGGTCAAGGAGAATAACCGGCTTTGATAAATCCACCTGTTTCATTAAATCGGAAAGCTTCATCCTAACCACATCCTGATAACCGCGGTCTTTCCTGCCAACCAAGGTAATCCCATTATCTAAAACAATTACTTCATCTGCCATCAGCCTCATACCACTGTTATTAAAAATTTTAATTAGATCAATACCAGGGGCCTCACGATCATGATTTCCTAATGAGGCGTAAACCGGTGCCTTTATCTTTTTCAAAATATCCGGAATTCCCTTATCGAGAAAAGGATCCACATCATCATCAATAATATCCCCTGGAAACAGCACAAGGTCAGGTTTCAAGGCATTGATGTGCTTAACGAGATTTTTAGCATGGTTTGAACCCGACATTTCACTAAAATGCATGTCGGATGCCATGACAATGTTAAGACCTTTTACCCCCTCCACATGCTTCGGAATGTTGATTTCATAGGTTCTTACGACAGGAGTAAAGGCATTGTATAAGCCTAATGTAAATAATCCTGAAATAATTAATACAGTGGTAAAACCGGACCATTTTACAACCTTTTCTTTTTGAATACGGGTAAACCGTGTTAAAAATACAAAAAGATTCACAAATGGAAGCAGTAGAACCGAATAATAAAAAATCCCTAGCCAAATCCCGCCAAGCCATGTAAAGATGGCACTGTCATCCAAAAACCTGGCGTAGACAAATGTATAGGCAACAAAAACAAGGATCAGCCAGTAGAAAAACCTTGCCCGTTTTTTTTCTATAATAAATGTTTTCATCCATTTCCAGCCATTCCAGCCGATATAGAACAATAGTAAATTATAGATGACTAAAACACCTGCAAAAAACCCCACACATGATTCCCCTTTACGATACAAAAATACTAATTCTATTAGACCTTATTTAGGATAAATTGACAACTTTTAGGGCAACTGACACAATTTCGGCATATATTTGGTGTTTTTCAAAAATATTACCGGGTATTATGGAGGAGATTGTCGAAATAAACAGAATGATAGTACAGAGTTTAATTAAAGGAGGAAAAAAGTATGAAGAAAAAAATGTTAGCCCTTATTTGTGGTGGATTTATTGCTCTTTCACTTTTTGCTGCACCCGGTAATCCTGTAAAAGCAGCGGAAGATGAAGATTGTACTTGTCATGATGTTACTCCTATTTACGGGGCACAAAAAAACAAAATAATTGCTAATTTAATCAGCAGTCAGGAATTTAAAAATGCAAAACTTTCTATTATTAAGGATGGAGATAACTGGAGAGGGATAAATAACACTGAAGTACTCGTACATAATTCTTATGGAATTACAATTGTAGGGGTACCTTTTATAGATCAAGATGGCAAAATTATGATGGCAACTTTCATTGATGGATTCTTTATGGGTTCTGCACCAAAATATGAATAGGGGTTTATAATTCCTTCCCAATTTCATTTATTGGGAAGGAATTAATTTAATTTTATTGTATTTCTCCATCAATAATAGTCATTTCAACCGAAGTTTGCAGCAGTTCATCCGGGTCTTCAAGTTGGAATAGATTTTTCGAGTAAACTGTCATATCCGCCAGCTTTCCTCTAGAAATTGTTCCTTTTAAAGTTTCTTCGTTGGTAGCGTAGGCACCACCAACCGTAAACAATCTCACAGCTTCCTGTATAGATAGCTTTTCTCCCACATTCCAGCCTTCATGGGAATCCCATGGTGCTCTGCGGGTAACGGCAGCGTGAATGCCTAACAGTGGATCCACAGGTTCGACTGGTGCATCAGAACCACCCGCACATATGACACCTGCCGCAAGCAGCGATTTCCAAGCGTACAAATACTGCTCCCGCTTCTCCCCTAATCTTTCCTTAATCCATGGATAATCACCGACCACAAATCTCGGTTGAATGTCGGCAATCCGGCTCGGTACCGCCAGTCTTTTAATCAAATCCGGCCTAACTAAAGAAACATGGATAATCCGGTCACGATACTCGACCGACGGGAATTGCTCAAGCACATCTAGAACATTTTCCAATGCTTGATCACCAATGGTATGTACCGCAATTGGCATGCCATGATCCCTTGCGTTTTTAACGATCTCATATAGTTTTTCTTGGCTAAGCATTGCATCCCCATACGCATCAGGTTTATCATGATATGGCTCGGATAATAGCGCCGTTCTTCTGCCAAAAGCGCCGTCTGCGAATATTTTAATAGAGCCGATTTTCAATTTCTCATTCCCGTAACCGGCATACATTCCCTTCGCTTTCAAAGCCTGAAGGTAAGGATTATCGATCAATAGATTGCAGCGTAAGGCCTTTCCTTCCTGATTAATTAATTCATCATACATTCTATAGGTTTGCTCAAATCCGCCAAAAAAGGCTGGATCATTCGTGTGAACACTTGTTAACCCTTTTTTCACAGCAAAGTTCATTGCCTTTTCTAGACCGCTTTTTAACTCTTCGTAGTTTTTATCCGGAATGTGTTTGGTAAATAGTTTAGATGCTGATTCCAAAATCATTCCTGTCGGTTTTTTCGTAATAGGATCTAATACAACCGTTCCCCCGGCGGGAACCTCAGTGGTAGGGTGGTAACCAGACACTTCAAGAGCCTTGCTGTTTACTAGAAAGGCGTGGTGGCAAATCCGTTTTAAATAAATTGGACAATGCGGTGCTGCATAATCCAGCTCTTGAAGAGTCGGAATTCCGCCTTCGGTAAACAAATTCTCATCCCAACCCATTCCGACCAGCCATTTTCCAGGCGAAACGCTGTTTGCTTTTGAACGGAGCTTATCAAGCATTTCTTGTTTTGATTTGACCCCCGTTAAATCAAGGTCTAAGAAATTAAAGGCCACGCCAGAAAGATGCAGATGACTGTCAATCAATCCGGGAGTAACCGTCCTCCCTTGCAAATCTACAACATTAGACCCATCTCTACCCCATTGAAGGGTCATTTCAGCATGAGTACCCACATCAACAATTCTTCCATTCTCTATTACAACTGCCTCTGCCAATGGCTGCAGTTCATCCAGCGTATAGATTGCTCCGTTCGTGAAAATTGTCTTCGCCATCCAAACATTCCTCCAAAAAACTGATATGTATACCTTCCTATATAATACCAAAGCCGACAGGGAAATGGACTAAATGTATAGTCATTTCCCTGTCGGCTTGTTAAATGAATTTGAATCTATAAACAATTATCCAAATTGCCAAACACTATGTGTCAAGTTTCCATATCGGAAGCTGCGGTGCAGCAAGGCCGCTTTTTTCCCATTGTCTGCCGCTCCCATCGCGTAAAACAGCGGGATAAAGTGTTCTCTTCCATACGGAGGAACGGCATATTCCGCATTTGGAGCTAAGGTATCATAATGGAATAATGAGTCTAGATCCCAATGGTTCAGATGGTAGGCAAGCCAATCTTCAAATTCAAGAGCCCACTGGTCCACTCCGCTGTCTGCCCAATTGACGGCTCTTAAGTTATGAGAAGTTCCCCCGCTTGCGATGATTAAGATATCTTTTTCTCGTAGGCCGGTTAAGGTTTTGCCGATTTTATACTGTTCCTCAGGCGACAAGCGGGAATTGACCGACATCGCAATAACAGGAATATCAGCGTTCGGATACAGCATCCGAAGGACAACCCATGAACCATGGTCGAGGCCGCGCTGCATTTCAGTTTCAAACGGAACCTCATTGGCAGCAAACAGATCCATTATTTCTTGCGAAAGTTCATGATTTCCCTGGGCGGGATATTGAATCGTATATAATTCAGGAGGAAATCCTCCAAAATCATAAATGGTACTATATTGTTCAACATCGCTTACTTTTTGCAAACGGGATTCCCAATGGGCTGAAAAAATGACAATAGCCTTTGGACGAGGCAGATTTTTTCCTAATTGACTTAAAAACTGAGTGTATTCATTGTTTTCAATTGCCAGTAATGGTGCACCATGTGCGATAAATAATGATGGAAGCATAATTATTCCTCCTTTAATTAAGCCGCTTTTCTAATATTAGTGTCTTTCTTTTCTTTATTAAATAATAGTTGGTCAAGAGCGAACAGCTTACTGTTATTGATAGCGATAAATAAAGCCATGGCCATAAGTGCAAGATCTAATTCATAACCAGCACCTTGTCCATTCCCTAAAAAGCCACCTGCTAATTTTACTTTAATAATGGCACCAGCCATTAACAATACAAATAAAGCGGAAACGATTCTGCTTCCAAATCCGACAATTAAGGCGATACCCCCAACTATTTCAATAAGACCAACCGCATAGGCCATGAAACCTGGCAGCCCAATACTTGCAAACCAGCCGGCAATATTATCGATTCCGCCTTGAAATTTTACCAGTCCGTGGACAAAGAACGTTGCTCCTAAAACTACACGTAAAATGAATGTACTTACCTCATATTTTTTTAACATTTTCTCATCTCTCCTATTATGTTTAATTTTCTAGTTTGTTTACTAACCATTTTGTAAAATCTTGTTGATTTTTTAATGTGACAGTATGACCTGCCGGATACGTGTGGAAATTGACTTTTGCTCCCACACTTCTAAAGTATTCCTCGTTTTCAAGACCCCATTGGTATGGAAGAATCTGGTCAAATTCACCGTGGGATATAAACAACGATAGTTCATCTAACGGGTTCTTTTCATATTCTTCTTTTACAAATCCAGGAATGTACCCACTTAAAGCGGCAATGCCTTTAATACGGTTACCCAGCTTTATTGCGAGGGTCATCGAAAGAATTGCTCCCTGACTAAAACCGGCCAAATATAGTTGATTTGGATCTACTGGATATTCAGTTAAAACATCATCAATAAAATTGGCGATCTTCCCTACTGTCTCATCAAAAACATCGCGGTGCGGTTTTCCAAAGCCTTCAATCGTAAAAAACGCGAAGCCAGGTGGCTGCATTAATGGACCACGGATACTAAAAATGAAAAATTTCTCTTCCAAACCGGCAACTAATGGAAGCAAATCTTGTTCATTACTGCCCATTCCATGCATCAAAAATAAGGCAGGATAGGATTTATCGGGATCAACTTGTCCAGGCTTAAGAAGTGCGTAAGTCAATGATGATTTCAATGCCATCACCCTTTCTATAAGTTTAAATTATTGATATCTATAGGTTGGCTATAGACGTAAATACTAATCCCAAAGATTTGAGAGCCGGTGTATCTAAATAATAAATAAAGATTCATATAAGAAAACTGAAATGCAAAAAAATAAATATGTTTCTTAATATGAATATTTGTTATTTATAAGATAACAACAGATTATATGGATTGTCAATTATTTTTTTGCTAATATATAAATAAGTTCTATATAAGAAAACGTTAGAGGTGGAAAACTTGGATATTGGATCGAAAATTCGCGCTATCCGAAACAGAAAAAAGATAACAATTGCCCAAATGTGTGAAGGCACAGGTCTTTCAAAAGGGTTTATTAGCAATGTTGAAAATAATAACACCTCTCCATCGATCAATACTTTGCAAACGATTGCTAATTATTTAGAAATCCCATTACCTTATTTATTATTAGAGAAAAAACAGCACATGCGAGTTGTCAAAAAAAATGAGCGGACCTACTCCTCTTTTAATGAGTTGAAAATCGAGCATATCGCATCAATTGGCGGATTGAGATTGATGAGTGTGGAATTTCCCCCCGGAGCATCAATGGGGGAAGCAAATGCCCATGAGGGTGAAGAATCACATTTAGTCTTGGAAGGCAAGGTGCTTGCTGAACAAGGAGAAGACTCCTACATGTTAGAGGAAGGCGATTCCTTTAGCTGGAATGCGAGTGTCCCGCATTTTGTTAAAAATATCGGAGATCAAAAAGCAGTCATCCTGATTGCAACTTATACTGATTCTGAACATAATGGCATTTATTAAAAAACAGACCTCAGGATCATAAAATCTTGAGGTTTGCTCTTTCTGTAATATAAATGGATTAAGCTAAGACGTTCCTTAATGTCCCAATATTCTCAATCGTGACTTCCATTTCATCACCAGGCTTCAACCATACCTGCTCATTCTCCGGCAATCCTAAAATAACTCCTTCAGGTGTTCCGGTGAATATTAAATCTCCCGGTTTTAAGGTCATATGTTTGGATATGTAACTTACGATTTTGGCACTATTAAATATCATATGTTTGGTATTGGATGATTGGCGGACTTCACCGTTTACTTTACATTCAATATTTAAATTGAATGGATCAACTTCTTCCGCTGAGACAACATACGGTCCTATCGGAGCAAATCCGTCTGGCGATTTCCCAATCAGCCACTGGCCGGTCAAAAACTGCAGGTCACGGACAGATAGATCATTTCCTGCTGTATAGCCGAAAACATAGGACAGAGCTTCCTCTTCTGATACATCCTTTGCTTCTTTCCCCACCACCATAACAAGCTCAGCTTCGAAATCAAATTTTTCCCCAACTTTAGGCAGTGGGATATTTTCACTGTGTGCTGCTAAAGCATTGTTAAATTTACTAAATAAAACAGGGTTCTCAGGTACATTTACCAGCTTTGCTTCCTCTACGTGGCTTTGATAATTCAGGCCTACACATATAATTTTTTCCGGATTCAGTAATGGCGGTAGAAATTCGATTTCTGCCTCACTTAAGTAGTGTTCTGAGTCCGTGCTATTGATGATTTCTTTCACAAGTGACAGACTGTTTTCATTTTTTACTAAATCTTCGAGATTTAAATCAAGTCCTGATTGATTTAGGTCAAGGATGCCATTGTCTGTCTTCACACCAAGCCTGACTACATCGTCTTTTTTAAAGGTTAGTAATTTCATACGTAACTCCTCTCTCCTGAAAAAATATATATCTAACTTTAAGTATTACCGAATTGTCAAAATTGTCAAGAAAATGTCGTGATAAGTTTTATAAGCTCATCTGGATTTTCATACATACTCATATGGCCGGCATTTTTTATTATAGCTTGCTTGATGTTTGTTCTTGAAACTGAAAAAGTTTTTTCAACTGGGACAATTTGATCCTGCTCTCCCGCAATTAATATGACGGGTACTTTGGTATTTTGTAATACATGATTGCGGTCAGGGCGATTTTTCATTGCTAAAAGGGTATCCATTGCTCCCTGTGGTGAAGTGTTGTATCCAATTTGTTTTGCTTTTTCTACATAGCTTTCATTTAGGTTTTCTGGGGAGAAAAGCTTCGGAACCAACCCATCAATAAAAGTATGAATGCTTTCGTCCTTTATTTTTCGGGCGCCTGCCTCTCTTCCCTTTTTCGCTTCATCAGAATCCGGGAAGGCAGTAGAGTGTACAAGGGAAAATCCATTTAAATAGGAATTAAATTTTTCCGCAAAGGCAACCGTTATGTATCCGCCTAGGGAGTGGCCAAACATCGACACCTTCTCAATGTTTAATGCATCTAATAATTCTTTAATTTTTTCTGCGAGGTCGTCTATTGAAAATCCGGGCTTTAGTGGTGAAGATTGCCCATGCCCTGGCAAATCAGGGGCGATGACACGATAATGTTTGGCCAACTCAGGAATTACTTTTTCCCAATACTGAGAACTTCCGCAGAAACCGTGCAGAAGTACAACAGGATTCCCAGCGCCTTCGTCTATGTATGCTAGTGTGGATTCATTTAATTGATGTTTCTTTAAATTCATCAGTTTTCACCTGTCCTTTTTGTATATTTATCCCATTAAATATTCTGGATTTATAGTTCATTTCCTACCCCTGTAAAATAAAAAAGAGAGAGATTTATTTATCCCTCTCCATCTAACTAATATGTTCTTCAGTGTCTTCGCTTGGACTCAATAAAGCTCGTTTATTTTGAATTTTTGTCAGGTTTGATCTTTTAAGAAGATAGTTCATATGGTCAACCGGCATCGCCCCGTAACCCTTTCCTTCCCCCAGTGTAAATTGAACGGTTACGCCATTATTTGAAATGACCGTTAATAAATCTGCGGAGTTAAACAAACCTTGTGCACCTTGAGAAATTTGAAACTTGGCACCTTCTTCAATAGGCATTTTGTCTCTCCTTTGAATCTTATTATCCCTAACATTATGCCAAGTATTTTTTTATTCATACATATATTTTCCAAAAACAGATACGTCTTTGGTACTGAATTTAAGACCGGAATGTTTCGTAAAATTCTAGATTGGCAGTTATAAGCCTTTCATAACGAATGAACCATCATCAAAAATCTGACTTCGGGAGTTATAAGCCTTTCATATCGACCGAACAAAATAATAAAACCCTGTTAAGGTCGTTATCAA
Source organism: Neobacillus sp. PVCKKU3 (assembly GCF_058323225.1). Lineage (NCBI taxonomy): Bacteria > Bacillati > Bacillota > Bacilli > Caryophanales > Bacillaceae > Neobacillus > Neobacillus sp. PVCKKU3. The sequence goes on along the minus strand of NZ_JBLVQN010000002.1, from coordinate 215,714 downwards.
CTACAGATAACTTCCTAACAAGGCTTTAAATCAAAATTATTCCTCTTCTTCTTCCGCTTCCATCATTTCTTCAAAAGCAGCGACAACCTTATCAAATTCCTCGTCACTTTCAATGGCTGAAAAATCGCCATCTCCATCGACCTTTAAGAAAAAGATATCAATATCTTCTTCGCCAGCCTCAAGGATATCCTCTACAAATCCCACAGCCACATAATCGGTTCCCTCAAGGGTCATGACACCAAGAACTTCAACTTCCTGCCCCTCTTCATTTTCATCATCACTGATTGTAAAAATTTCGCCTACTTCAACTTTACTCATCGTAAATTCCTCCCAATAGAAAAATCCATCCTTATTCATTATCTCATTAAGGATGGATTTTAAACAGCATTATATTAAGCCAAGCATTCTGACGGTTTGTGTAATAACGAACGGAACGATAATGGCAATCACTGTTGGAATAAGGAACGATAGGAAAGTCCATTTTTTACTTTTCGTTTCTTTATAGACATTCAGAAGTGTCGTCCCGCAAGGATAATGCAGTAAAGAGAATAACATCATATTTAAAGCCGTCAGCCAGGTCCAGCCGTGGTCCACTAAAATCTTTTTCAAAGCAACTAGACTATCAACCTCTGTTAAGGAACCCGTTGATAAATAGCCCATCAGCAAAATCGGAAAAACAATTTCATTGGCCGGCAGCCCAAGAATAAAGGCCATCATGATATAGCCATCTAGCCCAAGCAGCTTTCCGAATGGATCTAAAAACTGAACGGCGTACATTAAGATGCTGGTGTCACCTATATAAATATTGGCAAAAACCCAGGTTAGGATTGCTGCTGGAGCGGCTACTTTCACTGCCCTTACCAAAACTGACCAAGATTTAGTCACCGAGGAACGAATAACGGTATCAAAAATTTTCGGCTTGCGGTATGGCGGCAGTTCCAGTGTGTAATGAGTTGGGACCCCCTTTAAAGCTGTTTTGGATAAAACCCAAGAGACAAAAAAGGTAACAATAACCCCAAACATAACAATTCCTATCAGGACACCAGTTGTCACGAGGGATTTCACTCCTCCTGTATAACTGGCTGCCATGAACAATGAGGACAGAACAATCAGCGTTCCCCAGCGCCCGTTACAAGGGACAAAATTATTTGTTAAGATGGCCAGCATCCGTTCGCGAGGAGATTCTATGATTCTCGTAGAAATAACCGCTGCCGCATTACAGCCGAAGCCCATAGCCATTGTAAGTGACTGTTTTCCATGAGCCCCAACTCTTTTAAATAACCGATCCATATTAAAGGCAACACGCGGCAGGTAGCCGTAATTCTCCAATAAAGCAAACGTTGGAAAGAAAATGGCCATAGGCGGAAGCATGACACTGATTACCCAAGTTGTGCCGCGATATAAGCCAAGAACCAGTATCCCATTCACCCACGCAGGAGCATGAATAAATGTAAAAAAGCTAGTTATATATTTTTCAAGCGAGCCAAAGAACTCAGCCAGCATCGCAGAAGGTATGTTGGCCCCTGCTATCGTGATATAAAAAACCAAACCAAGCATGGCAATCATAATCGGAAACCCAAGGATCGGTGAGGTGAAAATAGCATCCAATTTTTCCGTCCTTAGGTCTCGATCGGATTTGGTATAGGAAACGCCTTCGCGGCATAATTGATGGCTTCGATCATAAAGCTGCTGCACGATATCGTCCCGCATCTTTGCCGTCGACAGCTGCTGAGCCTCATTATAAAGCTCTTGAATGCCCATTTACCTCACCCCTTCTGGTACGAACCGCTTATTTAATTCATTCAATAGGGCCTCATCCCCATCAAGCAGACGTAATGATACCCAGCGCGACGAAATGCGGTCGCCAACCATCTCCCGGACTTTTGGTTCAATTTTTCGAATTTGTTCCTCAATTTCATCCGAATACTTCATTTGTGCCGGATGACATTCAATTGCACCAGTAATAATGCGGTCAATTGTATCCAAAAGCAGCGGAAAACCTATTTTATTACGGGCAGAAATTTTTATAACGGGTACTCCCAAACGGTTCATCAGTAATTTTTCATTAATTTTAATGCCTTGTTTTTCTGCTTCATCAATCAAATTAATGCAAACAATTACATTCTTGGTCATTTCCAATACTTGCAGGGCGAGATTCAAATTCCTCTCAAGAGAAGTGGCATCTAAGACTACCAGAGTAACATCCGGCTTTTCAAAGACGATGTAATTTCTTGCCACTTCTTCATCCTTGGAATTGGAAAAAAGCGAATACGTTCCAGGCAAGTCAACCAATTGAAACACTTTATCCTTAAACGGGACACTCCCTTGTGCCATTGAGACGGTTTTCCCAGCCCAGTTTCCTGTATGCTGTCTAAGACCAGTCAAGGCATTGAACAATGTGCTTTTACCAGTATTCGGATTACCGGCCAAAGCAATTCGGTATTCATTTCCCACTGGAAACCAGCTCCCCTTCAATTTTCGCACTTTCCTCTTTGCGAAGGGCAATGGTCGTTTGACTGACTCGAAAAGCGATCGGGTCGCCGAGCGGACTTTTCCGAACAACCTCAACCAATGCACCCACAACGAACCCTAAATCTAATAATCTTCTTCGCATGACACCTTCTAGATTTATAGAAGTAATTTTTATAATATTTCCCTTTTCACCATTAACCAACTTAACAAGTTTTGGCTCATCCATCACTCTTGCGCCACCTTCAAAGTTTTTACCTCGTGCAACTTTTTGTTAATTATATGATAAAGATTCTAATTTTGTCATCAAATTTGCAAAAATTCCGCAATAAAAAAAGCACCATTTCCATGTCTGGCAAAAAGTGCTTTAAATAATCGTATACGTAAGCCATTCTTCCGGCATGAGCGCTTGATATTTCCGCTGAAGAAACCGGTCATCAACAAGGACGATGGTGCCCTGGTCCGTTTCTGAGCGAATCAGCCGGCCGCCTGCCTGCAAAACCTTGTTCATCCCAGGGATAACATAGGCATAATCATAGCCATTTTTATTTTTTTTCAAAAAATGATCCTTGATGAGATTCCGTTCAAAACATAGCTGAGGCAGCCCAACACCAACTACGACCACCCCATTCAACCGGTCTCCTTTTAAATCAATACCTTCGGAAAAAATGCCGCCAAGAACGGCAAAGCCTACTAATGTTTGCTGTAAATCTGGTTTAAATTCAGCTAAGAACTCTTCTTTTTGTGCTTCCGTCATACCCGTTGACTGCAGAAGTAATTTCGCTTCTTCATTGAACTGTTGAAACTGTTCATAAACCGTCATCATGTATTGATAGGAAGGAAAGAAAATTAGATAATTCCCCTGCTGGTTTCGTGTTAATGAATGTATTAATGTAGCGATTTCACCAGCCGTTTGTTCCCGATCGTTGTACCTTGTAGATAATGGTTTAATGTAAACCTCAGACTGTTCCTTGGAAAATGGAGATTTGACTGACAGCCTATAGTCCTCTACTTCACCACCAAGAATGTCCTGATAATAGGACATTGGTTCTAGCGTTGCCGAAAAGAATACTTTGGAGCGAAATCCTTTTCCCATTTGCTTAAGTAGGTTTGAAGGGTCAATGCAAAATAGCTTGACCATTACGTCGTTTTTATTCCTCTCTCCATAGATGATATAATTCTCATCCAGTAGGTGGAGAATTTTCAGGAAGGATTGAACTTGAAAGTATGCATCTAATAACGGTGGGGTGCTTCCTAATGCCAATACCTTTTCCGCTTCCGCTGCGAATCCTTCCAGTAGTTCTGAAAAGGGTTCATCCAGCTTTTCCAACACAAATTCTGTCTTATTTACTTTTTTTAAAGCAATAAACCAGGCATTTATTTTAGTGGCTATTTCATAGACAGGTCTATTCAGTTCTTTGAATTCACGTTTTATTTGCAGAAACATGTCTTTATTGATAGAAGCTGAAAACATTTGCCGGCCGCGGTCAACCAAATTATGGGCCTCGTCCACTAGAATTGCGGTGGATTTCTTTTGATCTTCATACAATCTTTTTAAAGACACTTGGGGATCAAAGATATAATTATAGTCGCAAATGATGGTATCTACTGCATAGGCAAGATCAATCGAAAACTCAAATGGACAGACTGTATGTTTTCGGGCATAGGCTTCTATTACATCGCGTGTCATTTCGTATTCATTCGTCAAAATATCGAGAATGGCATCATTAATCCGGTCATAATAGCCATTGGCAAACTCGCAATATTCCTTTTGGCAATTGGTTTCGTCTTTAAAACAAACTTTGTCCTTCGCCGTAATCGTGACACTATTCACGCATAGACCGCAACTGCGCATTTGTGCGAATGCCTCTTCAGCCGTTGTTCGGGTAATCGTTTTAGCTGTTAAATAAAAGATCCTATCAAGGTGACCTTCACCTATGGCCTTTATGGACGGAAACAGGGTTGAAATGGTTTTGCCGATTCCGGTGGGAGCTTTGGCGAACAGATTTTTACCTTCTGCAATGGTTTTGTAAACAGCACCAGCTAATTTCCGCTGGCCTTCCCGGTAAGATGGGAATGGAAAGCATAACTCTTTACTGGATTTATTCCTTTTTGAACGGTGTTTTGTCTGCCAGCTTGCATAGGGTGCATAGCTTTTTATAACGTCGAAGACAAAATGCTCTAGTTCCTCTGCCATGTACTTTCTTTTAATATGTTTCTTTTCTTCGGTATCAACCTGGACATATGTAAGCTGAACATCAATTTCGGTTAGCTGATGATCCAACAAGTACATATAGGCATACATTTTAGCCTGTGCCCAGTGGACCGGATAGCCCTCGCCTTCTAGTTCATCAAAAGGGTGGGAAAATGATTTAATTTCATCGATGGTTACCTCTTCACCATCGAAAAGCAGCCCATCGCAACGTCCATCAATAACATAATGAAGTCCTTCGAAAGGTATCTCGGCACGAAGGTAGACTTCCTTCTGGTCACCTTCGTTATATGTCTTTTGTATTTTTTGATGGGCTCTCGTCCCCTCTAAAAGCGTTGATGTCGAACGAAACCGCGAATCAATGCTTCCGCAGCGAAAGACATATTCAACGAGGGTTCTAACTGATATACGGATTTCTTCCACGGAATCACCGGCCTTTAGAAAACAGAATATATGTTTGCACCTTTATTATAACAAAAAACTCCTCAAGTTGAGGAGTTTTAAGAACGAATCTGCCCAGTTCCGCGTACAATTGCTTTTGATGTTGTGATGGCTTTAAGCCCCATTGGTCCGCGGGCATGCAGCTTTTGCGTGCTGATGCCGATTTCAGCGCCATAGCCAAATTGCTCACCATCGGTAAACCGGGTTGAAGCGTTATGATACAGCACAGCGGCATCAACGGCCCGGAAAAATAAACTAACGTTATCATCATTTTTGCTAATGATCACTTCCGAATGCTTCGTTCCATATCGATCAATATGGTCAATCGCTTCTCGCACATCACCGACAAGCTTTACCGCAGCAATTGGAGCTAAAAATTCAGTATACCAATCGTTTTCCTCAGCGGGCTTCACAAAAGCATTTGCTCCCGCCAATACTTCATCCCCTCGCAGCTCTACTCCTTGGCCATGAAGAGCGTCTAATAATTCAGAAGCATAAGGCCATTTCTCATGAATTAGAATCGTTTCTGCTGCGTTGCAAACAGACGGGCGGTGCAATTTTGCATTGATGGCAATCTGGATGGCCATTTCCCGCTCAGCCGTTTCATCAATAAATACATGGCAGTTGCCGACGCCTGTTTCCAACACGGGTACAGTTGCATTTTGAATGACAGTTTGAATAAGGCCGGCCCCGCCGCGCGGGATGAGCACATCCAAGTACTGATTCAGCCTAAACATTTGCGAGGCTGTTTCCCTGCTGGTATCCTCCAATAACTGCACGGCATCCGATGGAATCGCTGTTTCGGTCAAGGCAGCACGCATGACATGAACAAGTGCCTTATTTGAATTCAGTGCGGATGAACTTCCTCTCAACAAGACAGCGTTCCCTGCCTTCAAGCAAAGGCTAGCCGCATCCACCGTTACATTTGGCCGTGCTTCGTAAACCATCCCAATAACGCCAAGTGGAACACGGACTGTTTCAATTTGCAAGCCGTTTGGCCGTTCCCATGATTCGATTACTTCTCCGATAGGGTCCTCGAGACTAATAACCTGCCGGATTCCATCAACGATTTGATCGATTCTCTCAGAAGTTAGGAGCAGGCGGTCTAAAAGGGAATCAGATAGACCATTACCCTTGCCAGCTGTAATATCCTTTTCATTTTCCTGAAGAATCCATTCCTTTTCCTCAGCAATGCGAGCAGCCATTTGGCCTAATGCATCATTTTTCTCACTAGCTGAAAGCATCCCTAATCTCTTTGAGGCAGCCTTTAGCAGCTTTGCCTTTTCGATTAATTCACTCATTCCATTCACTCCTCCCGTAAAATAACCCAATTATCACGATGAATCACTTCTGCACGCTTATTGATGGAAAAAATCTTCGATTGTTCGCTTGGCAGCCCTTTTACTTTTTGTAAATCATGTGAAGAAAAATAAATTTGCCCTTTTCCGATGGTTTTCCCCTTTTTGTTCCGGACCTCGACCACATCCATAGCGTTAAAATCACCAATGACGTTTGTAACCCCAACAGGAAGCAGGCTTTTCCCTTTTTGCACGATTGCTTGTTCTGCTCCGTCGTCCACTTCAATGATTCCGCCAACCTGTGAATGATAGGCAATCCATTGTTTTCTCATTTGCATTTGTGTTTGGAATGGTCCGCCGAGATACGTTCCATCCCCTTTGCCAGCTAGAATGTCTAACAATTTTTCCGGCCCCGAACCAGTTCCGACAAACACACTAACACCAAGCGATAATGCTTTTTTTGCAGCCAGAAGCTTGGATTTCATCCCGCCAGTCCCCAAAGAAGAACCGCTCCCGCCTGCCGCTTCAAGCATTTTCTCCGATACCTCAGGGATGAAATGATATTTCTTGGCATCCTTTGAGACTTTCGGATTCCCGTCATATATACCATTTACATCCGTTAAAATAATCAGGGCATTGGCATGAAGAAACCCGCTGACCAGCGCGGAAAGCATATCATTGTCACCAAATGTCAGCTCATCAATAGATACCGAATCATTTTCATTGATGATTGGCAGCATCCCTCGGTGAAGCAGTTCAGTCATTGTGGAAAATAAGTTTTGAAACCGGACCTTGCTGTAAAAATCCTCCCTAGTTAATAACATTTGTGCGGGTACAATCTGAAACTGTTGAAACATCTGGTTGTATTGCTGCATTAACAGGCCCTGCCCAACAGCAGCGGCTGCCTGCTTGCCCGCAACTGTTTTCGGACGTGCAGGATAACCTAGAGAACCAAAACCGGCCGCAATTGAACCTGATGAAATAAGGATGACATCATGCCCTTGTTTTTTTAATAGGGCAAGTGCTTCCACATGATCGCGCATTTTTTCTTCGGAAATTGTCCCAGTCGGAGTCGTCAAAGAACTGCTGCCAATTTTCACTACCACTAATTGTTTCTTCATTTTTAAACCCTTCTTTTTGAAAAAATAAAAAAACGATTCTTCTGCCCTTATACAAAGGACGGAAAAATCGTTTCCGCGGTACCACCTTATTTGATGCCATGCACCCACTTGAAACCTTAACGCGGACTAGACGGCTTATGTTTGCATAAGCAGCATTCATTAGGGCAGGTTCAACCTCTTCCCGTGAGAAACCTTCCAGCCTTTAGGGTTTCACTCTCTTGCACGTTCCAAAAATTTACTAGTCCCTTGCTTTTAATATAATTTCTTTGATTATCTTAGGAAAAATAGGAAAAGTCAATAGAGTTTTTTGAAAATTTGAAGTAATATTAAAATGAAGTAAAGATTAAGAAAATTTATAATTTTTAATCTATAATAATGCTTCTATACTCGAAATAATGGTAAAATAAAAACTACAATACATTGTTAAAAATGTAAAGGAGCGTACTAAATGAAGCAAAAGAACCAAAATAATCTGCTTACATATGCCCTGATTGGAATGTTAACAACCGCTGTCGTACTAGCTTTTGCAAGACTTTCATATGGGGTGATACTGCCATTTATGCGGGATGGATTAAACCTGTCATATAAAGAGGCTGGCTTACTAGGAACAACTACCTCATTTGGGTATTTAAGCACACTGATTTTCGCTGGCATTCTTGCATCTAAATGGGGCAGTAAAAGGACCGTTTTACTCGGTATTTCATTGGTTACAGCAGGACTCGCAGGGCTTTCTTTAGTCAACTCATATTTGTTAGCCTTTTTGTTTATGCTTTTATTGGGGATTGGTACTTCGTTTACCTTTACTCCCTTGATCACTTTGCTCGTTGCCTGGTTTCCACAGAAAAAAGGAGTTGTCATTGGTTTAACAACTAGTGGAGCGGGAATCGGTATTCTTTTTGCCGGTATGATTGTTCCCTATCTTAGCAGTATTAATGGCGAATCCGGCTGGAGATGGGCATGGGGGATTTATGCGGCAATCGGCCTTATGGTTGTCATATTAACGATGATTTTCATAAAAAACCCTCCTGCAGAGCCTGTATCTGAGCATCAGCAGCAAAAGACACCGGCAAAGGAAATCTATAAAAATCCAAAAATAATTAATATTGGCTTGATTTACGGTGTCGTAGGGCTTACCTATATTGTTCAGGTTATTTTTATTATGAGTTATATGATAGATTCGGGACTAAGCGTCAAGTTTGCAGGACAGCTAATGGCTTTAAACGGGGTATTATCAATCTTCGGCGGTCCGTTTTGGGGATTTGTTTCTGACAGGTTCGGCCGGAGAAAATCGTTAATCCTGACAATGGGATTGACCATGCTCTCGATGCTCCTTACTGTACTCTTTCCTACACAGCTTGGCTTCACACTTCATATTGTTATTATGAGCTGCACCTCCACCGGTCTTTTTACCTTAACGCAGGCAGCGAGTATGGACTATGTTAAGCCTTCTGAGATGCCAATTGCGTTTAGTTATGTCACATTCTATTTCGCTGTCGGCCAATTGGTCGGACCCACCATCGCAGGCTGGTTGATTGAAGATTTGGGAGGCTTTAAAACAGCGTTTATTTTTTCAACCATTTGCTTGGCTGTTGGAATTATCTTAACTTTGAAGGTTAAAAATCCGGCACAGAATGAACAGATAGTAACGAATTTAAATACGGATTTTAAAGAGCGAGTGAGTCCATAATAAAAAAGCATCAATTGATGCTTTTTTATGTTTCTTTATACTGTTTCTTTTTCCTTTTCCAGTTCCGTCATTAATTCTTGGCGTAATTTATATTTTTCAATTTTGTTTGTCGGTGTCCTTGGAATGTCCAGGGTAAAGCGGATATGCTTCGGCCACATATATTTCGGCATTTTATCCTTCACCCAGATCCTTAATTCTTCTTCATCGATTTCTGCGCCATTTTTCTTCACCACATAAATAGCGACGTCATCTTCATCACCGACTTCAGCCGGTACAGGAAAGGCGGCACACAATTCAATATCAGGATGGCTATTAATGATATCCTCTAATTGGTAGGAAGATATTTTTTCTCCACGGCAGCGAATCACGCCTCCAAGGCGGTCAACGAAGTAGTAAAAGCCGTCTTCACCTAGATATGCGGCATCTCCGCTGTGGAACCAAAGATTTTGAAAAGCTTTTTTGGTCGATTCAGGCTTGTTGTAATATTCGGACAAGACAAGATGCGGCAGACGCGGGCGGAAGGCAATTTGTCCTACTTGCCCGACAGGAACCTCCTCATCTTTTTCATTCAAAACAATGACATCAAAATATTGGTTGGGTTTCCCCATGAACCCTTTATTTAATTCTTTTTTGCCGTCAATAATCGGAACTTGCTCCTTTTCGCAATTCGCAATAATCTCCTTTCTTGAAAGCCCTTTATAAAGGTGCATTGGGGTACCTTCACCCTCTTCTGTTTCCAAGATAATGCTCGACATAGGCGCTCCGGCTTCCGTCTGTCCAAACCCGGCTGTGACGATATCAAACCCGAATCGTTTGGCCACCTCATTGTGATATTTTGGCAGCGGCTGCATGTGTACTTTATTGAGGGTATTGAACCTGTCGTTTTCTGAAGGTTTTGCATTCATTAGCCAAGGGATCATGACATCAAGTAAAATTGCTACACTTGCCCCTGATTTTTCAACTCTTGTCCAGAATTGATTAGGGCTGAATTTATCCCAGATCGCGACCGTACATCCTGCATAACAGGCTCTGGCAATATTGGCAAATGCACCGCCGACGTGATACAACGGAAGATCGTTATAAACAACATCCTCTTGCGTCAAACAAGAGCGTAATCTTAATGTATAGCCATTCACCCATCGATGGGACTGAACGACTCCTTTAGCCGGTCCAGTTGTTCCGGATGTATAAATGATATTGGCGATGTCATAATAGTTTAACTCGATATTGAGATTATGTGTTTCAGCCTGCAGCATCCGATCAAAGGAAATTTCATTAAAAACCAGATTTAATGGGATATCCGCCATTTCCGCTATATAATCGTGATCGCCTTCTTGGGGATTAAAGACAACGGTTGACAACTGTTCCACTTCTGAAGCAATTTCGTTTAAAATTGGTACCATTGAACGCTCGGTAAAAAGTACTTTTGGCTGGGTATCGTTTAACTGATAACTGAGCAGTCTTCCGCGGTAGTTAAAATTTATGGGGCTGAAAACAGCCCCGCATTTCCAAATTCCAAACATCACCATGGTAGTAACAAGAGGGTTTCTTAAAAAGACCGAGATCCGATCCCCCTTTTGGACTCCCCTGGCTTTTAAAGAATGGCCAATGCTATTGGCAATCTGATTAAATTTTTGATACGAAATTTTTTTATCGGATTCCCCGTAATAAATAAAGGTATTCTCCCCTGCTGTTTCTGCCCAATACTCAAGACATTTGGGCACCACTTCCTCACGGGAAGATAATTCATTTAATAATTCTCTCTGATTCATCTCCTCAAACCACCTCCATTATCCCATCTTTCTATTTATAAATTATGGTCTCATTCCGTGACTGGAAGGACCCAATTGCTGCGGAAGCAGCTCGTAGGCATCCCGGACCCATTCACAGAGCAAGGGACGGGTGTCTCTAGGGTCGATAATTTCCTCCACGCCAAAGGCTTCAGCTGTTCGAAGCGGGGATCGTACGGATTCCATTCGTTCTAATAATTCCTTTAGTAAAGCTTCAGGATTATCGCTTGCTTCAAGCTCGCGGCGATAGGCTACATGGACACCGCCCTCAACAGGGAGTGATCCCCAATCACCGGAAGGCCAAGCGTATCTTAAGTTTAATCCGTGTCCATTGGACATTCCTGCCCCGCCGACACCAAATACTCTTCGGAGGATAATTTCCATCATCGGAACAGTAGCCTGATAGATGGCTGAAATAGCGCGGACCCCTTTGCGAATCGTTCCTTTCTTCTCAGAAGGAAGTCCGATTATCATGCCTGGCTGATCGACTAAGTTCACAATTGGTAAATGGAAGGTTTGACAAAGGTCGACGAATCGTTCTATTTTTTCTGAGCTTTCGGCGGTCAATCCGCCTCCATTGACAAACTGATCGTTGGCCATTACTCCAACCGGATATCCATCAAGTCGCGCGAAACAAGTGAGAGTACCACCACCGTAATACCGTCCCATTTCAAAAATGGTATCCTTATCAAAAATCATTGGTAAGATTTCACGGATTTTATAAGGAACCCGGCGATTTTTCGGAATCACGGAAATTAACCGCTCCTCCCGGCGTTCTGGGTCATCATTTGATGGCAGAACCGGCGGGAGCTGCCAAACACTAGATGGCAAATAGGATAAGAACGTACGGATTTGTTCGAATGCATCTTCCTCAGACTTCGCTATATTGTCAATAGCACCGCTGGTACGATGAACTTGTACACCGCCAAGTTCTTCCTTCGTTAAATCCTGTCCCATGCCATATTTGACAACTGGCGGGCCGGCAACGAATAACTGGGATGTTTCCTCCACCATCACCGAAAAGTGTGATGCGGCAACCCTAGCTGCTCCGAGTCCGGCAACTGAGCCTAAGCAGGCAGCTACAACTGGCACGCGCTCCATGTTGCCTACGACCAAATCCCAGGCAGGATTAACAGGAACATAGGTATGACCCTCCATATCCAGGAACTTCACACTGCCCCCGCCCCCGGTTCCGTCTACCAGCCGAATAATCGGCAGCTGCAGATCATGGGCCAGACGTTCCGCATAAACCTGTTTGCCGCGGATAGCTCCATCTGCTGCGCCCCCTCTTACGGTGAAGTCATCTGCACCGACAACCACCTTCCGGCCATTGATCCTTCCGGTGCCCACGAGAAAATTCGCTGGTGTAAAGTCTGTTAAATTGCCATTCTCATCATATTTGCCTTTACCGGCTATCGCTCCGGTTTCATGGAATGAACCAGAATCAAGCAAACTATCAATTCTTTCACGTACTGTCAATTTCCCTTGTGCTTTATGTTTCGCGACACGCTCTTCGCCGCCCATCTGGCGGGCAAGCTCTTCACGGCGCCGCAGTTCTTTTATTTCTGGTTCCCATGACATCTTGTTCTTCTCCTCCTTATGAGTAGAATCGATTAGTTTTTCCACCATTGATAACCTCCTTGGCCGAAACCATTCTAATTTATGTCAAATTTCTACTGTAGAAATTATTCTTTCTTAATTAATCTTTACTTTCGCTTTTTCTTCGTCTGCGAGTACTCTTCGCAGCAATTTTCCCGTCCCTGTTTTTGGCAGGGATTCACGGAATTCAATATGACGGGGGTACTTGTAAGCCGCCATTTTTTCTTTGCTCCATTGGATGAGCTCTTCCGGAGTTATGCTGTTTTCATAGTCTGGACGAAGGACAACGAATGCTTTAACGGTCTCACCGCGGATTGGGTCTGGTACACCGATTACAGCGGACTCAGAAACAGCCGAATGTTTGTTCAATAAAATTTCGACATCCTCCGGAAACACACTATAACCGGAACATTTAATCATTTCTTTGATACGCCCTAAAAAGTAAAGATAACCATCTTCATCAAACTTGCCGATATCCCCGGTATACACCCAGCCCTCACGCAGTGTTTTGGCGGTTGCTTCGGGTTTATTCAAATAGCCTTTAAATACTCCAGGACTGTTGACCACAATTTCGCCCTGTTCACCGATTGGAAGTTCTCGACGCGGTTCATCTAGGGAAAGAATTTTAATCTTCGTTCCTGGAATTGGTTTTCCAGTCGTCCCGAATTTAATAGCTTCTGGTGACATCAACGAATCTCCTGTGTGCGTTTCGCTTAAGCCATAAGCAGATTCAAATAATTTGCTTCCTGTCAGCGCCTTCCATTGATTTGAGATTTCTTCTGTCAATTGGATCCCAAAGCTGGTACAGGAATTGACCCTTAGAGAACTGAAATCGACTTGGGCTGCATGAGGATGATTTATTATGGCCACATTCATTGGTACAACAGTTTGCGCGACCGTTACTCGATGCCGTTCGATGACATCCATCGTGGCTTCAGGTGTAAATCGATTAAGCAGAACGATTGTTCCGCCTGTGTAAAAACTTACATTCATAAACAACATGCCCGCAATATGGCAGATTGGCATAATTGATAAGGCAATATCATCTGCATTAAATCCCCTTGCTTCTGCAACACCTTGAGATTTGTAAAGTGCGTTTCGGTAAGTGAGCATCGCACCTTTTGGCAGACCAGTCGAACCGGATGTGTAGACAATAAGGCATACATCTTCATCAATATCTAAATCGACATTTGGACAATCTGCACTCCATGTACGAAGGATGTTGCTTAAATCAGTTGCATCAGGATAATATTTCTTTTCCTGCAGTTCCTCAGGGAACCCAGGAATCGGTTTCTCCGGGAGGAAGTCTATGTAGCTAGTTGTAATCACCAATTGGAGAGTGGTATTTGACTTTGCCTTTTCGACGATTGGATACAATTGATCCAGAGTCACAATGGCTTTTGCCCCAAGGTCATTGACTTCATATTCCAGCTCCCATTCCTTGAACATCGGATTACATGGCCCTACAATCGCACCAATCTTTTGGATTCCAAAATGGCAAATGATATATTGCGGGCAGTTTGGCAAAAACAGAGCTACTTTATCTCCCTTGCGAATCCCTTGTGAATACAGATAATGGGCAAAACGATCCGAGAGCTCATCAAGTTCCTCATATGTCAGCGTTCTTCCATAAAAGATGACGGCTGGTTTATTTGGGTTCACATTTGCATGGTTTCTTAGGTACTCGTGTAATGGCTTTCCACTATTCAAGGAACACATCCCTTTCGTATACATAATTACTTTCAATCTTTTTATATCTAAAACTATGAATCACCCATGATAAAAACAAGCAACCCATCTACCCTCGGAGATCTGTTCAAGCGGAGGCTCTTCACGCCTGCAGCGCTCATCCGCAAGCGGGCACCGAGTAGAAAATCTGCAGCCTACCGGGGGATTCGCCGGATTCGGAAGATCTCCGCTTAACAAAATGCGTTCACGGTTCCGAACAGTTGGATCAGGCTCTGGAACCGCAGATATTAAAGCCTCTGTATAAGGATGGAGCGGCTGTTCAAAGAGCTGATCTGTTTCTGAGATTTCCATGATCTTTCCTAAATACATCACCACAATCCGATCACTAATATGCTTAACTGCTTGCAGTCCGTGGGCAATGAATATATAGGAGAGACCCATATCTTCCTGGATTTCTTTTAATAGATTTAAGATTTGAGCTTGAATCGACACATCTAATGCTGAAACTGGTTCATCGCAAACGATCAAACTTGGATTAAGGGCCAACGCTCTGGCAATGCCGATTCGTTGACGCTGGCCGCCAGAGAACTCTTCCGGATAGCGGCTTCCATGAGCCGCTGTCAGCCCTACCTTTTCAAGCAGCTCATCCACACGTTTCTTCCTCTCACTGCTGGTACCAATTTTATGAAGCACTAATGGTTCCGCAATAATGTTGGCCACATTCATTCTTGGGTTGAGCGAAGAATATGGGTCCTGAAAGACCATTTGAATTTTTTTTCCCAAATCACGCTTATTACGTCCTCTGGATAAAAGCGAATTTCCTTCAAATACCACTTCACCTGAAGTCGGCTCCAAAAGCCCGACAACCATTCTGCCAAGTGTCGATTTTCCGCAGCCTGATTCTCCAACCAGACCAACTGTCTCGCCACGGTGGACATCAAGACTTATACCATCCACGGCCTTTAACCATTTTCCTTTTTTGCTAAATAAACCGCTTCCAATTGGATAGTGTTTTTTGACGTCTTTAATCGATATCAATGGTTCAGGCATGTACAGTCACCTCTTCCGTTTGCAAATCTACAATATGCCAGCAGGCTGCTCTTCGGTCTTTCCCTGTCTCCACCAGGTTTGGAGCCTCAGTGAGACATTTTTCCGTGGCATAACTGCACCGCCCGGAAAAATTACAGCCCTTCGGCAGTTCAAGTGGATTCGGCACAGCGCCTGGAATCGTGTGAAGAAGCTTTTCCGATGCCCCCCTGAGTTTTGGGACGCTTGCTAGTAATCCCTTTGTATACGGATGCTGGGGATTTTTGAACAGTGAATAGACATCTCCCTCTTCGACAATTTCCCCGCAATACATGACAAGAACGCGATCAGCCATTTCCGCCACAACGCCTAAATCATGCGTAATAATCAGGATGGAAATGCCCGTATCCTTTTGCAAATCTCTCATCACATTCAGGATCTGCGCCTGGATCGTTACATCAAGCGCTGTTGTAGGTTCATCGGCAATCAGCAGTGATGGATTACAGGCTAATGCCATTGCAATCATAATCCGCTGCCGCATTCCCCCGGACAATTGATGGGGATAATCATTCAGCCGATTTTCCGGATTAGGAATTCCGACCTTCGCTAGCAAATTGACGACAATTTCCTTTGCTTTCTGATAGCTGACACCCTGATGAAGCTGAATCGGCTCGGCAATTTGTTTTCCAATTGGATGCAATGGATTTAACGATGACATCGGATCCTGAAAGATCATCGAAATCTCATTTCCTCGAATCTTTTTCATCTGCCTTTTTTTCATCTTCAGCAAATTCTCACCTTTAAAGGAAATCACGCTATCCTTCTCATATTTAATAATTGACGGTGAATTCAACCCCATAATGGACAATGCCGTTACACTTTTGCCGCTTCCTGATTCCCCAACCAAAGCAACAATTTCACCTGCTCCGATGGAAAATGAGATATTATTTACTGGTTTGATGACTCCCCTGGATGTGGGGATATATGAACATAGATTTTTCACCTCTAAAACAGGTTCATTCGGACCTCTCAATTCAATACCCCCTAAGTTCTCTTCATTTTTGGATCAATAGCCACTCGTAATCCGTCTCCAAAAAAGTTACCCGCCAACACAGAAATCAGTATGGCTAGGCCCGGGAAAAGCATCATGTATGGATTCACAAATATCATGCTGTAAGCTTGATGCAGCATTCCGCCCCAGCTGACCTGAGGCGACTGCGCCCCCATGCCGAGAAAGCTTAAGGAAGCCTCTACTAAAATGGCAAGACTGAAGCTAAAGGACGCCTGAACAATGATGGGAGATAATATATTGGGAAGGATATGTTTCATCATAATCCACAAAGGACCTGCACCTGATATTTTGGCCGCTTCCACATAAGGTTCCCTTCTGACTTGAAGGGTCTGCCCTCTTGCAAGGCGGGCAAATTGCGGCGTAAAGATAATCCCGATCGCAATCATCGCATTCCATAAACTAACCCCTAATGCTCCGGTAATCCCCAGGGCAAGAAGAATAGCGGGAAACGATAAAATGGCATCGACAATTCTCATGAAAATATCATCGACAATTCCGCCTAAATATCCCGAGATAATGCCAAGCGGAACTCCAACAAAAAGAGGAATTAAAATCGCAACTACACCAGCTTGAATCGCTGCCTGCGCTCCCATCAGTACACGTGAAAACACATCACGGCCCAATTCATCCGTTCCAAACCAATACGTTCCGTCAGGTGGCAGCATGACTTTGGTCAAATCTTGCTTATTTGGATCAAAGGGAACAATCCAAGATGCAAATACTGATAGGAATACTAAAAGTAGCAAAAAAATCAAACTTGCGAATGCCAGCTTTTCGTGAAATAATCGTTGAAACATCAAACGGAATTGCATCAAGCCGCCTCCTTCTTATTTAAATTCAATCCTTGGATCCAAAACACTATATAATACATCGGTCACGAAATTGATAATCAATACCAAGATAACCATGACTAACACAACGCCCTGCAGCATCGGGAAGTCCCTCTGTAAAATAGAATTCACAGCAAGCTGCCCCATTCCCGGGATGGCAAATACCGTTTCGATGACGACGGTTGCACCTAACATGTTCCCAAACAACAGTCCTGTTGTTGTGATAACTGGGAGCAGGGAATTCCGTAGTGCATGCTTCCAAATAACCGGCCAAAGCAATAAACCCTTTGAATATGCTGTACGAATATAGTCCGATTCCAGCACTTCAAGAAGGGACGATCGTAATTGTCTTGTGATTTGGGCTGCCCCAAAAGCCCCTAAGCAGATAGACGGAAGGATGATACTCTGGAAAAAGCCGCCTAGATTATCAGAAATACTTGTAAATCCTGTTGCCGGCAGCCAGCCAAGGTTTACACTAAATACAACGATAAGGAGCATTGCCAGCCAAAAGTTAGGGATGGCTGTGCCGATAGTTCCCATAAATCTTGAAATGTAATCCATCCAGCTATTCGGTTTAATAACCGACCCAATCGCGAAAATCATTCCAAAAATAAATGAAAAGACGATGGAGGCGACGACAAGCTGGAAGGTAATACCAAGTCTTGAAAAGACTGCATCACTCACAACTTCCCCAGTAAAGAGAGAACGTCCCAAATCACCTTGAACCGCATTGGTAAGCCAATTCCAATACTGAATCAGTACGGGCTGATCCAGCCCGAGCTGACTTCTTAACAATGCCAATTTCTCTTCAGTCGCATTGTCTCCTAGAAGTGCCAGAGCAGGATCTCCCGGAATGATCAAGATGAGGGAAAAGACGATCAGTGTCGTTACAATTAGCATCGGGATTACATACATCAAACGCCGCAGTAAGAACTTAAAAAACATGGATCTCTTCCCCTCTCTCCAATTCTATTGATCTAACCATAAGGTTGAAAATTTCGGTTTTCCAAGTAATGTTCCTTCAAAGCCTTTCACTTTCGTTGACATAGCAGCTGTTGAAGGCTGGAACAAAATCGGAACTTGCATAGCTTCATCTAAAATAGAAATCTTGTTAATTTCCGCATATAATTTAGCCCGTTCCTTTTGATCATAAGAGGAAGCAGCTTTCAATATTAATTCTTCCTTTTCCGGTGAGGATTCAGCGCCGACATTATAAAAACCTTTTTGGCTTAGGAATAAATTGACGGTTTGCTGCGGGTCTGGTCTTCCGGTCCAGGCAGTTAGATTAGCAGCGATTTGCTTTTCGTTAAAATAAAGCGCTACTCCTTTTGTTAATTCCATTGGCTGGATATTAATATTAAATCCTGCATCCTTTACCTGACCTTTTATCGCTTCACCCAACCTTGTATAGAAGGTGTTGGTAGGTACAAACATATCAAAAGTGACGCTATCAAGACCGGCTTGTTTTAATAATTCCTTTGCTTTTTTCGGGTCATATGCAATTTTTGCGTCAGGAGAAGCTGCCCAATAGTCTTTTGGAAAGGTTTGATAGGCCGCCTCTCCCTCGCCGAATGTTAACGCTTTTACCAATGATTCGCGATCGATGGCATATTCCAATGCTTGTCTGACTTCCTTCTTGTCAAATGGAGCCATTTTCGTATTGAGGTAAATATTATAGAAAGCCACCTTCATTTTCGTATCTAACACGATATTCTTGTCATTCTTTAATACCTGGCTGTTATCAGGCGAAACATTCCAATAGAATTGAATCTGACCTGATTTCAGAGCATTTAAACGCGTATTTTCATCTGGCATGATTTTGGCTGTAATTTTATCCAAGTACGGAAGCCCTTTTTGCCAATAATCTTTATTTGCTTCAAATTGAATTTCCCCATTGCGGACCCATTTGACCATTTTATATGGTCCAGTACCGACTGGGTTTTGGGAATAATCCGCACCGAATTTTTGAACGGCGGCAGGTGAAACCATCATCCCAGAACGATCTGATAAGGCAAGAATGATAGAAGAATCTGGCTGTTTAAGATGTAATTTAACCGTATAATCATCTACAGCCTCTACCGATTCCACATTGGAAAGATCGGAAACCTTTGAATCCTTGGAATTAATCCGTTCAATGTTAAACTTCACTGCTTCCGCATTAAATTTGGTGCCATCGTGGAATAAGACATTTTCTTGGAGGTGAAGTACAATCGTTTTATCGTCCGGTGTGTCCCAGGATTTCGCTAGTCCTGGTTTGGGCTCTAGATTTGCGTTGTAGTTTACCAGCGTGTCATAAACAGGATATAGAAGTGCATGGTCATTACCGGAATTGCCCAGAATCGGGTCATAGTTGCTTATATCGGAATCATAAGCGACAACAATGCTTCCACCCTTTTTCGGTTCGGCTTTTGTTGCCCCATCCGAAGTAGTTCCTGAAGATTGTTTTGTCGTTGAATTCTTTTGTGAGCAGCCAGAGACAAGGAGAAGAATTGCTAAAAATATGGCACCAAATAGTTTACTAGATTTCTTCATATGAAACCTCCTTAATAAGTGGGGCTTGACGGGCAAGTAAGCGCAAATATTCGCGTAAGGTATGAATGGTGCTATTCGAACTTAATTAGGACATCCCCTTCGTTTACAAAATCGCCTTCATTCACCGGAACTTCAATAACTGTCCCCTGCGCTTCTGCTGTAATCGGTATTTCCATTTTCATTGATTCCAAAATGACAACATCTTCACCAGGTGAAATTGTATCCCCTTCTTTTACTAGGACTTTAAAAATGTTGCCTGCCATATACGATGTGATGGAATTCATCTTATTCGCCACCTCCTTTTAAATAACCGCTTAAAGAAAGCGATTTCATAAATTGTCGATTTATGTCTGAATATTCAGTATTTACTTAAAGTATATATAATTGGTAGAATTGACACAATGTAGGTCCATTTACATTTTGGGTAATTTAAATAGAGTTTTTTACATTGAGGTGTTGTAAAGTGGTTGACCATTCTCTTTTAAGGTCATTTCTTAAAAGAAAATTATCTATATCTTCCTATCAAATTTGGATTTATTCTCCCGTGGAACATAAATGGGAGCTGATCGACAGCTATGGTTCTGATATTGAAAACATTGATCCCTCTGTACAGGAATTATCGCCTTTAAAACTAGTTCATCAAACCATCATCACGCTAGATTACCCACAGAGCTACATGGTATATCTTTTATCCTCCGACGAAAATATCAGCAAAGAAAAAGAAAATATTGATATTTTTTATCATCTTTTATACCCCATATATACACAGTACGCATTAAAATTGAAAAATTTAGAAATGGAAAAATTGATTGAAGGGGTTCAAAACATCACCTCCTCCCTCAACTTAGATGTGCTTCTTACAAAAATCCTTGATAATGTAGCCAGCATCATCCCAGGCGGAGACACAGCGGCCTTCTGGCTTTATAATCCAGTCATCGACCGGCTGGTATGCAGGGCTTATAGAGGCTGGAAAAAGGAAATTGAACAAGTAAAATATAGAGTTGGAGAATCAGTGACAGGGAAAACATTTTTAGATGGAAAACCGCGCATCTATAACTCTTTTCGCGAGGCAAATGAAGCTATGAAAGGGACTTTCAAGGAAAATGATGAACTCTTGAAAAAAGCTTTTCACGGAGGGAAAGTGAACGCAACCATATCAGTTCCCGTTCGTTTTCACAATGAAATTATTGGCGTTTTAGGAATACATCGGGTTAACCTCGAACATGAAATTACTGACTGGGATCTTAAACTATTAAATGGGCTGACCGCTCAAATTGCCATTGCGATTGAGAATGCCCGCCTATTTACGGAAATAAACAGGAAAAATCAGGTCCTCATTAAACAGAATGAAGTGCATGCCACACTGACACAGTTATCCATCCAAAACAAAGGTATTGATGTGATTGTTAAAGAGTTGACCGGAATGCTGGGAATGTCTTTAATTTTTGTCGATCTATTAAAGAACGAATATTTCCCCAGCAGAGCTATTTTAACCTTCAGTATGGAGGAATTAGCACAGATTATCGGCGCAAAAAACTATCCTATATATGTGGATCTTTATGACCATGATGAGAAAGCTTTCTTTTTCTATCCAATTTTTACTGACAGCAGCTGTACCGGCTGCCTAATTGTTTCTGCCCAGCGCTCTATAACTCAGCTCGAACACATGATTATAGAACGTGGCGGATCCGTATTGGCACTAGAATTGGCAAAGCGGCAATCCCTTACAGAATTCTACTTTAAAAAAACAAGTGATTTTTATCAAAATCTATTAAGAAAAGAGGCGCCGCGTCTTCTCTATAAACAAGGGCTTGATATTGGTATTGATTTAAATAATTATCTTTGCACAACGATCATCGAACTAACCAATTTTATTGACCATCATGTTTTGCAAACAAGTATTCACCGATTAGTTTCCAGAATCAAATCCAAGCTCTCCGGTATAGATAAGATCGTTTTCGGAAATAGCAACAAAGTGATGCTTCTGCTAACGTTTAAAAATAATGATACTTTTCCGAGAGTCCTAAATAATATTAAAGACATATTAAAAGAGTGGGAACAAAATGAAGGTGTGGCACTAAGGGCAGGAGTTGGCGGGGTGTATAAGGGTGTAGAATCTGTCTATAAAACCCATAATGAAGCAGCTAGAGCCATTGCCTATTTAAGCTCCAGGCACCGTTCTGGATTAATGGAATTTTCGGATATCGGCATTAACCGCCTCTTTTTAAATCAATCCAAAGAGGAAATTGAAAGGTTTTTAGAAGAAATCTTTGGGCCGCTAAATTCCAATAAACTGAGAAACAATGAATTGGAAAAAACATTAATCACTTATGTTCAAACGAATCAATCGGCGGTGAAAACGGCCGAGCTCCTTCATGTTCACATCAATACTTTGTATCAACGGCTGAAAAAAATTGAGGATCTGTTAAATGTTTCTCTTGAGGAACCGGAAAACAGATTGAAAATTCAGCTTGCCTGTCATTTAAAGGAGTCATTTTTTTAAATGTCCGCTAGATTGTTACCCAATGCAATCATTAACATTGTGTTATACTGAATGACAGATGATTTGAATGAAGAAAAAGGAAGGCGAAGAGTATGTCCATCAGTAGTCGTTTTTCTGTAGGAATTCATATATTATCCTTGTTGGAAGTTAATAAAGATGAAGTCAATACTTCTGAATATATTGCTAGAAGCGTTAACACAAATCCTGTTGTGATTCGAAAAATCATGGGGATGCTGAAGAACGCCGGTTTGGTCCACGTCAGGCCCGGTATCGCCGGCGCAGAATTGGCAAAGGGGCTATCGGACATAACATTATTGGATGTTTACAAGGCAGTTAATGTTGTATCAGATAATGAGTTGTTTAGTATCCATGAGGAACCAAATCCGGCCTGCATGGTCGGGAGAAATATTCAAGATACAATCGGGCCCCTATTCTCCACAGCGCAATTGGCCATGGAAAAAGTTCTGGCGAATGTGACGATTGAGGATGTTGTAAAAGGAATACTGGAGAAGGAAAAGCAAGCCCAATAAAAAAGAGCACTTAGTGAACATTCACGAGTGCTCTTTTTTCACCTATTTTATCTTATTAAGTGCCTCTCCCACCGTTTTTACTAAAAAGTTCAAATCCTTTTGTTCAATGCTTAATGGCGGTGCAAGGGTAAGAACGTTGTTATATCCGGCTACTGTTGCCCCGTTTTTACCAATAATAATGCCTTTTTCCTTGCAGCCGGCGATTACCTGGTTAACAAGGCCGACGTCTAGGGGCTCTTTTGTGACCTTATCCTTTACTAACTCGATACCAATTAATAGGCCCTTACCACGGACGTTGCCGACGTACGGGTGGTCTTTAAGCAGGTCATTTAAATCATTTAACACTTGTTCTCCTAAATCCCGTGACCTGTCAAAAAGCTTTTCTTTTTCCATAATTTCGAGGTTTTTCAAAGCTAACGCGCAGGCTGCCGGATTTCCTCCAAATGTGTTGACATGACGGAAATAGTCGTATTCCTCGGTTCCTTTAAACGCTTCATATATATCCTTGCGTACAGCAGTTGCTGATAGAGGCAGATACGCACTTGTTATCCCTTTTGCCATCGTTATTATGTCAGGTTTGACCCCATAGTTCATAAAACCGAACGGCTTGCCGGTACGTCCAAATCCGCAAATGACCTCATCCACAATTAGCAGCGCCCCGTGTTTTTTGCAAACCTCCTGGGCTGCTTTCATGTATCCATCCGGCGGGACAAGAATGCCGCCTCCCGTAATGATTGGCTCCATGATCATCGCAGCAATCGTTTCACTTAACTCCCAGGTCATCGTTTTATCAATCTCTTGAACGGAGGATAATTTCATTGGATCGGACACATTCGTATCATCGCGGTAAGAATCTGGCGGAGATACATGGATAAAGCCTGATGCAAGCGGTTCATACTTATATTTCCTTTGCGCCTGGCCCGTGGCAGCGAGCGCCCCAAAGGAATTTCCATGGTAACCACGGTACCTGGCGACTATCTTATAGCGATTGTGATCGCCCTTTTGCTGGTGGTATTGGCGCACAATTTTAAAAGCAGTTTCATTTGCTTCAGAACCGCTGTTTGAGAAGAATATTACATAATCATCACCAAGCATTTCGTTTAACTTCTCTGCCAGCTTTATTGCCGGAACATGGCTTTGTGTAAGGGGAAAATAGGCCATTACCTTTAATTGCTCATAAGCGGCATCAGCCAGTTCCGTTCGTCCGTAGCCAATATTTACACACCAGAGGCCGGACATCGCATCCAAATAACGCTTCCCATCTACATCTGTAATCCAAGAACCTTCCGCCTTCTCAACTACAATCGTCGCATCCGGACTGTATGGACGCATCGCATGCCAAACATATTTATCATCATTCTTCACCAACGATTCCTGCGAACGGTCCGTTTGAACCATCACACTTCCCTCCAATTCTAACAGTTATTTATACTTATGCGTCAAATCGTGAAGTGACCATTTTCTTCCGGGTGTAGAAATTGAGTCCGTCTTTGCCGTTAACGTGAAGATCGCCATAGAAGGAATCCTTCCAGCCTGAAAACGGGAAAAAGGCCATTGTGGCTGGGACCCCTACATTGATTCCGAGCATTCCCGCCTCTGCCTCTTCGCGGAACTTCCGGATCGCTTTAGCGTTATTTGTATAAATGGTGGCTCCATTTCCATAACGTGACCTGCGAATAAAATCCAAGCCTTCATCCAAATTCTGGGCACGCAGCAAGCTCAAAACTGGTGCGAAAATTTCATCCTTCGCAATGGTCATCTCTGGAGTAACATGGTCAAAGATGGTTGGGCCTAGGAAGTTGCCCTTTGGAAGGTCACTCATTTCCTTTCGGCCATCCCTAATTAACTCCGCTCCCTCTTCTATGCCTTTTTCAATATAGCCAAGGGCCTTATCACGGTGTTCCTTGCGAATGACCGGGGTTAATAACACTTCCTCATCCATGCCGCTGCCGATATTTAACTTGTCAGCTTCCCTCTTTAATGCTGCGACAAACGCTTCGTTAGCTCCCACGACAACGACTGCACTGCAGGCCATACAGCGCTGTCCGGCGCTGCCAAAGGTTGCACTCATTACATGTTGAACAGCTTTTTCTATATCCGCATCCGGCATGACAATATGATGGTTTTTCGCACCGGATAAGGCTTGAACCCGTTTGCCTTCCCCAGCAGCCCGCTCATAAACGTACTTTGCCACCGGCTGTGAACCGACAAACGATATGGCGGCTACGTCCTTATGCTCAATCAAACCGTTTACGACATCATGCGCTCCATGCACGACATTCAAAACACCCTTCGGTGCCCCCGCCTCCGCAAACAACTCTGCTAATCTATTTGCTAGAATTGGCGTCCGTTCAGAAGGCTTTAACACAAAGGTATTACCGCAGGCGATGGCGAGCGGAAACATCCATAACGGCACCATCATTGGAAAGTTAAAAGGCGTAATTCCCCCGACAACACCCAACGGATAGCGGAACATTTCCGAATCAATGTCTTCAGCTATACCAGACAACGTCTCACCCATCATTAATGTCGGTGCTCCGCATGCAAACTCGACACACTCAATTCCGCGCTGCACCTCCCCATAAGCTTCCTTGTAAGCCTTGCCATTTTCGTGAACAATTAAGCGGGCTAATTCTTCATGGTTTTCTGTTAATAGATGGTGATACTTATAGAAAACACGGGCTCTTTTCGGGACCGGGACATTCTTCCATGTCCTAAACGCTTCCTTCGCGGCAGCCACTGCCAGATTAACATCTGCCTTGGATGAAACAGGCACCTTGATTAAAAGTTCATTTGTGGCAGGATTCGGTACATCCAGCGTCTGTCCGCTTGCCGAAATCACCCATTCCCCATTAATAAAATTCTTTAAAACCGCAGTATCATTTTTTGTCACGCTCATCCTTTATCCTCCTTCTTTTATATATAGCTTATAAACTATTATCTCTTATCCTTAAAAAGCATTCATTAGACAATTCGTAAAACGACAAAGAGCAATTCATCGACAGTGTGACATCTTTAAAGGTCTATAAAGACTCGGAGCATGTTATTTCTAGCGTACCTGATTCATTTTATTCGGCTGTGATGCCGCTAGATAATCATGAACGAGCAGCATAAATTCAATTGCTACCCTCTTCTCACGCTCCATAAAATCCTCACCAAGAAGGTTTTCCAACTTTTGCAGACGGTGATAAAGGGTCTGCCTGACAATATAAAGCTTATTGGCGGTTTCCTGTTTCGAACCGTTACATTCTAAATAAGCCTTCAAGGTTTCCAACAGCTTCGCATTATATTTTTGATCGTATTGAATAACTGGCTCAAGATACTCCGAGGCCAATTCCTGTAAATCCGTCTGCTTGCTCAGCTGCGAAATTAGTCTGTATAAATGCAAATCTTCATAAAAATGATAGATTTGCTGCTGTGACATATTTTTTTGAATTCGCAGTGTTTCCTTGGCTGTTTGATAGCTTTTATGTACCTCGCATAATGAATTCGAAAACTTTCCAGCAGCGGCAGTAAACCGCGCTGATGTTTGTATACGGAAAAATTCAGAATTTCGGATAGAGTCAATCGAATTTTTAACCCGATCCTTCAAATTCTTCTTGGCACGGTTATTAATAAGAATAAAGATAAGCTCATTTCTTTTTTCAACGATAAAAACAGTAAAGCCGTTTTGTTCAAAAACCGAGCGAAATAATAGCTTTAGATAGGTTACGTCATGACTAGATTTTTCTTTTACCGGGAAAAGCTTCGAAATGACCACTACCGCTTCATTTGTTTTTACAGTCAACCCATTTTCAACGAGGTATTCCTGAATATCTTCGAGTGAATGCTCACCTTCAAGCCAGCCGTGCAGCCATTCGAATTCTTCTGCCCTCTTCTTTTCCTCCACATATAAATCCCTTAATAAATGCTGGGCTAAAGCTGTCGCGGTTCGGTCCAGTATCAATAAATCGTATTCGCTGATTGGGATATCTGCAGAATAGATCGCTAATTCCGCGTATTCTTGCCCGAATAAGAATACAGGTACAGAAGCGATGCGGTCGCATCCTTGTTCATTTGTACTCAGCAACTGCTCGAGAATATTGGCTTGTTCTGCAGAGGAGATATTCGGAACAAATTCATATTCTTGATTTTTTAAGCGAAAAATAATTTGAACATCCAATGCTGAAAAAATAAATTGCAAAATGTCCTCATATGTTTCGATGGTTAGAAGCCGTTTATTTAGTCTTTGCGAATAATTTTCTAAATCAGAAATTTTTTGGTACTGCTGGCTGATAATCACAGAATGAATGTCCTGGGTGATTTCAACAAAAGGGACCTCCTCTTGAAAAATAATTATCGGGAATTGGTGTTGATTGGCAAGTGCAATGACTTCATCGGGAATTTCCGAAATATAAGTACCCATTTCGATACACAATCCTGCCGCCTGGTTTTCAATAAACTCTTTCACCATGGAGATAAACAGACTGGGCTGTTCCTTCCATGCAACACCCGTTGATAAAATTAGTTCTTGACCTTTTAAGAGATTCCGAATACTGGTCACTTCGACTACATGCACCCATTTGACAAACCGGGTCAGCCCCTCCTGTCCGGCAATGACACGTGTATTGTCAAAGTGCTTTCTTGCTAAAATATCTAACACTTTAAGCTGGAATTGTTCTTTCATCCCGCAGTTCTCCCCTAAAAATGTCAGCTGAATTTCGGAAAAGGATTGGCTAGAAGTCAATCCTTTTCCGAAACCATTATTTGCCCATTGAGTTCTGTTTGATTAAAAGGCTCGAAAAATATTTTCGCGCATTTGCATTGCTAATCAACAAAGCTTCGGTAACGTTTCCGTTTGGATGTACAAATTCAACAGTAGCCCCATCCAAATGCTCATTTACAGAATGTATTCGATATCCCTTTTGGATGAAAAAGTCTATTTTGTCCCTTTCCGTAAGAAATTGTTGATGCTCAGACATGTCCCACCCTCCTCTAATATAAATCGAGATTTTCCGGAACTTCTTCAGCAACCGGTTCATAGATTCGTTCCTCTTCAATAACCCAGTCACGTCCTACTGAAATTCCCAAATATTTTTCATCACTCGGCTCTTCAATTTCGGCTTGACGGAATAGTTTAAACCACCAATATTTAGCCAGAACATAATAAACTGCTGCACCTACAAGAAAGCCGACGAGAAAGCCATATTCCGGAACAAAATAAGAAGCTGCTGCCCCGATAATCCAAGCAATAAATCCGGCAGCGTTTACTCCTCCAAGGTATTTAAATTGCCCATGATCTTCATATAGTTCAGGAACATTGACCCTTCTTTTTCGAATCAGATAGTAATCGGCAAATAAAATACCAACGATGGCCGAAAGGATTCCCCCTACAAATAAAAGAATCGGGATAATAACACCAAACAGCTCCCACGGCTGAACGACCGTTCCGACGATGCCAGCTGTAATGACACCGGCCCAAAATGGAAACTTAGGACCGCCTACGTTTGAAAAAATGGTCGCAGCAGGAACAACATTGGCTGCTGTATTGGTTGACCATTGAGCCAACACAATCATTAATAGTAAAATGGCAAGAATGAAGCCGCCGGCAGCCTTCTGAAGAGCCACCACGGGATCATAATTTAGTACCGCAATATATGAAACTGCACCAATAATAATCATAAAAGTCTGTGTTAATGGCATCGCCACAAGGTTACCAATCAACGAGCCTTTATTCCGCTTAAACCAGTTCTTTTCGTTGGCAGGTGCCTTAATAAACCGAGATATCGTTGGAATATCTGCACTTAATGTCGCCCAAAAGCCCATATTGGAAAAAATAACGACCAAAAACGCTGTAAATGCAGCACCGCCAGTAACAGGTGATTCCACCCAGCTCCAAACGTCCCTTCCGGCTGCAGCAGCCTGGTCTGATAACGACACGTACATCCAGAGCGAGATTATAAGAATAATCGGAGCAGCCAAATCCGCAAATCTCTCAATCGATTTAATCCCCAATGCAGTGTTGACCAACTGAACAACCGCAAAAATTAGGAAGCAAATAAACCAGTTATCAAAGCCAAATAAAATATTTAAAATACCGTTCATTGCCGTTGCCCCAAAATAGGTGTTAATCCCAAACCACATTGACGCCGTTACACCCCGGGTAATCGAAGGAATATGCGTGCCGATCGTGCCGAACGGCGCCCTCATATAGACTGGAAATGATAACCCATGTTCAATCCCAATGTCCGCGATCAAAGATATAAAGAAACCAATGGCAAGGCTTCCGATAATTGTTGCAAGGATAACCCAAGGCAGCGATAGGGTCATGACCCCCGCTCCGCCAATGGCGAAGGTGGCAAGAACGACGACCATCCCCACCCACATAAAGGAGTAGCCTAAATTGGTGATTTTCCGATCCTTTTGCTGGATGGGCAATAAATCGGGTGATTTTAAATGGCTTTTTTTCATATGAACACTCCAATTCGGTTAAATTTTTATAAAAAAATTTAATGAAAACAACCGACATGAATAATTCATTAATGGGGCAATCACTCGAGCACGCCCGAGCAATTGCAGGAGTGATTCAAGAATAGAATAGGTCTGCTAGATTGATAGTGTTTCATTCTGAGTTACCGGTGAAGTTGAACTATATTTCTCCCTTTTTAAGTATTGACCAGAGCCTGGCTTGCCGACGAACTGCTTGTCGCGGACCACGTATTCACCGCGAACAAGAACAGAAACTGGCTCTCCGGTGACTTTCATTCCTTCGAAGGCATTGTAGTCCACGGCCATATGATGGGTTTCCGCTGAAAGCACCCGCTCGATATTCGGGTCAAAAATGACAAGGTCGGCATCAGCACCAATGGAAATCGTTCCCTTTTTCGGGAAAAGGCCAAAAAGCTTGGCAATCCGTGTCGAGGTAATGTCCACAAACTGATTCAGACTGATTCTTCCCTTTTTCACCCCCTCCGAGAATAAAATGGTTAGACGATCTTCAATCATCGGTCCGCCATTTGGAATCTTCGTAAAATCGCCACGTCCCAGGTCCTTTTGGCCTTTGAAATCGAATGAACATTGGTCGGAGCCCAACGTTTGCAGCTGGCCGCTTTTTAACGCATTCCAAAGGACATCCTGATTCCATTTTTCACGGAGCGGCGGCGACCATACGTATTTCGCACCTTCAAAATTCGGTTTTTCCAAATAGCTTTGATCAAGAACGAGATATTGCGGGCAGGTTTCCCCCCACACCTCATACCCTTTCGCTCTTGCCTCCGCTATTTTTTCAACCGCATCAGCACAAGAAACATGAACAACATATAATTGCGAATTCGCCAGTCCGGTAAATCGGGCAGCGCGGCCAGTCGCTTCACCCTCTAACTCCGGCGGTCTTGTTAAGGCATGATAAATCGGATCCGTGTTCCCTTCCGCGAGGGCTTTTTTCGTTAAGTAATCAATAACATCCCCGTTCTCGGCATGGACCATGACCAGCGCGCCTAGGTCCTTTGCCGTCACTAGCGTCTTAAATAAGGTCTCATCATCCGCTTGGAAGACGTTTTTATACGCCATAAACACTTTAAAGGAGGTGATTCCTTCCTCATTTATAACTTGAGGTAATTCATTAAGTACTTGATCATTGATTTCGCTAATCATGAGATGGAAGCTATAATCAATGACCGCTTTATCCTTGGATTTGTTATGCCAGGTTTGAATTGCATTTTTTAACGGTTCACCTTTATTGGTCAGACAAAAATCGATGATCGAGGTTGTGCCACCGAAGGCAGCGGCAATCGTGCCCGATTCAAAATCATCCCTCGTTACAGTACCGCCAAATGGCATGTCTAGATGGGTGTGTGGATCAATTCCTCCGGGGAAGACGAGGCAGCCTTTTGCGTCAATCACTTCTGCTCCAACAGCCGAAAGATTGGCGCCAATTTGTGTGATTTTACCGTCTTCAATTAATATTTCTCCTTTAAACGTATCTGCTGCTGTAACAATCGTTCCGTTTTTAACGATTTTTTTCATAGGTTTAGCCCCTCCTAATCTATCATTTCGTTGTATCCACTTTGCAAGTTATGGCTGTGTTAATAGCTGCCTGACGTTCATTCCAGGTCATAGGCGGCATTTCATTCGGGACTTCAATCATATCAATTGCCCCATCTACGGGACAGACAATTGCGCATAAGTTGCAGCCGACACAATCCTCTTCCCTCACTTTCAGATAGCTTTTTCCTGATGCATCAGAAATCATTTCAATACATTGGTGCGATGTATCCTCACAGGCTATATAACATTTGTTACAGTTAATGCAAACATCCGTATTGATTTTCGCCACGATATTATAGTTCAGATCAAGATTTCCCCAATCCGAGTATTTCGGCACTGATTTGCCGATAATGTCGGAAACAGCAGCGATTCCCTTGCCGTCCAGGTAATGATTCAGCCCCTCAATCATATCCTCGACAATCCGGAAGCCGTGATGCATAGCGGCGGTACAGATTTGGACTCCGGTTGCCCCCATCAGCATAAATTCAACCGCATCCCGCCAGTTGGAGATGCCGCCGATTCCGGAAATCGGGACATTGATTTGTGGATGTCTGGCGCACTCTGCCACCATATTTAAGGCAATTGGCTTTACGGCAGGACCGCAATAACCGCCATGGGCACCCTTCCCGGCGACATGCGGGATCGTATTCCAAGTATCAAGGTCCACGCCCATAAGGCTGTTTATCGTGTTAATCATACTAATAGCATCGGCACCGCCGTTACAAGCTGCTTCCGCAGTTGCTGTAATATCGGTAATATTCGGAGTTAGCTTGACGATAACAGGTGTTTTTGCCACTTCTTTTACCCAAAAGGTTTGTTTTTCTACAAGGGCCGGCACCTGCCCTGAGGCTGAACCCATGCCCCGCTCTGCCATGCCGTGCGGACATCCGAAGTTTAGCTCAAGTCCATCGACCCCTACAGCCTCCACACGTTTAACAATTTCATGCCATTTTTCCTGCTTCGGCTCTACCATCAGAGAGGCGATGATGGCATGGTTTGGGAACTTCTTTTTCGTTTCATAGATTTCCTTTAAATTTACATCGAGCGGACGGTCAGTAATCAATTCAATATTATTAAAGCCTGCGACCCGCTGGCCGTTAAAGCTGATGGCAGCAAAGCGGGAGCTTGTATTCAGAATGGGATCCCCAAGCGTTTTCCAGACGGCTCCTCCCCACCCCGCCTCAAAGGCCCTTTGAACCTGATAGCCTGAATTTGTCGGTGGTGCAGACGCCAGCCAAAATGGATTAGGCGAACTGATCCCTGCGAGGTTAATCCGTAAATCAGCCATCAAATTTCCCCCTTTAAAGTTTTCATGAGATTAATAGACTCGAGTCAAGTAGTTCCCACCGTTATAAATTGTTTGTGAATGGCATAAGCTACTTCTTTTCCTTGCTGGGCAGCCGTCACAACCATGGCTTCCCCTTGTCCTTTGCCAAAAATCACGTCGCCGCAGGCAAATATGTCTGGATTTGATGTCTGCAATGTAACCGGGTCAACCTTAACCACCCCTCCGTCGTGCTCCAATCCAAACTGCTCAATTAAGGAGAGATGTCTTGTTTGTCCGATAGCTTTCACCACAACATCAACCGGAATGACATGTTCTGACCCGACAACCGGTACAGGACGGCGCCGTCCATCCGCCTCAGGTTCACCTAGCTTCATCTTTAAACACTCAATACCTGTCACCTTGCCGTTCTCGTTTCCAATAATCCTTTGCGGTGCAGCCAGCCAGCGAAACTCGACACCATCCTGCTTGGCAAACTCATATTCAAAATCGTAGGCTGTCATTTCATCTATAGTTCTTCGATAGAGGATCTTCACGTTTTCAGCCCCTAGCCGAATGGAACAAGTCGCACCATCTATGGCTGTATTCCCAGCACCAATTACAACCACACGCTTACCCACAAATTCATTAGACAGTTCCCCACCCTTGGTTGCTTTGACAAACTCAATGGCATCATAAACCCCATCCAGCTCCTCGCCTGAAATGCCGAGCCCTGGCACATGTCCCATTCCAGCTGCAAGGACAATCCGGTCAAACCCTTCCATTAATTCTTCAGTCGTAATGTCCCTTCCTACCATCGTATTGGTTCGGATCGTAACGTTTAATTTTTTCACCTGCTCGACTTCCCAAAAAGAAATACGCTGCGGCAACCGAAACGAGACAATACCAAAGGTATTTAAACCGCCAGCCTTGTTGGCAGCTTCAAAAACAGTCACTTTGTAGCCCAGCCGTGCAAGCTCACGTGCTGCCGATAATCCGGCCGGTCCAGCCCCGATGATCGCTATTTTCTTTCCGTTTGATTTCCCTTTTTCAAATAGAGTTTGGTTATTGTGGATGGCCCAATCTGTCGCATAACGCTGCAGATTGCCAATCATGATTGGTTTAGTGGAGTGATTCAGTACACAAGCTCCTTCGCAGAGTTCCTCTGTCGGGCATACTCTTGCGCAGCTTGCTCCTACCGGGTTAGCAGACATAATCGTCTTTGCAGATCCCAGCAAGTTTCCTGAGGCAATTTTTTTAATAAAGGCAGGAATATTGATGCCCGTTGGACAGGCTTTGATACATGGGGCATCATAACAGTAGAGGCAGCGATTAGCTTCATCTATCGCTTCTTGTTTCGTAAGTCCCGGCTCAACCTCTTGAAAGTTTTTTTCAAGATTCGTTAAGGAAATTCGTTGTGTTTTTTCGAATGCCAAATAAAAGCCCTCCCTTTTTGTTCACTAAACAACATTTATGAAAGCGCTTTAATATAAAACTTTTTTAACCCCCTTTTTCAATATATATTTTACAAAAACTCTGCATACTCCATTTATTTTACAGTTTGTAAATAGGCATTACACCTTACATCCTGTTAAATAGTTCTCCCTATTCATTAATCACTATGTAAAAAGAATCCTGTCAAATACGCAAATATTCTTAGCTGTACTCTTTTCTGAATACCTTTTCAATTTAGCACAATTCACCTGAAAAAAATGTAAAAAAGTGGCGTATTGTCAATTATCCTTACAAACTTTTTTATCGACAATTTTTTCAAAATAAATGAAAACTCGCCGATTGGCGAGTCCGTTAGGACGATGACAGAGGCGTAGTTGAATTTATGCGTTAAGACAAGTAAAAAAATTGGTAAAATTTTATACTTGTCTTATTAGCCGAAAAAAGTGCTCCAAAAGGAACACTTTTATACTGTTAAGCGTTGAAATACTTAGCAAGTTCGATAATCATTGCGCCCATTCTTTCATTATCGGGAACGACGAGACGGTTTACACCTTCTTCTCTTAAGGCTTCAGCGGTAACGTTTCCCACTGCTGCAGCTACTACGTTTTTATTCATGGAATATACTATAGAATCAAAAATATTATGCTCCCGTGCATAATTAAAAAGCGAGTGAACCTGTGTTGCCGTGGTAAAACATACAGCATCACATTCAGTAGTCATTAATTCTTGAGACAATTTTTCAACCATCTCCTGCTCAGGCGCGATATGCTGATAAGGGAGGATTTTTTGGACTGACCCGCCTCGGCTTTCAAAAAACGCCGTTAACGTCGGTGCCAATTCTCCGTGCAACTGTATCATAATTTTTTTATTGGAGAAATCATAGGACTCAAGTGCTAGAGCTAATCCCTTCGTAGTACCATCATCTGCTGTGGCAACCGGTTGTACTGCTAATTTTTTTAGCGCCGAAATCGTTTTATAGCCTCTTACCGCCACCTTAGCCTCACGCAGTCTTTTTAAGAAAAGCTCCTCCAAACCGAGCTTTGCCGCTAAGCTAACGAGTGTTTCAGTTCCAATTCCGGTCGTAAGTATTACCCAATCAGCCCCGTTATTTACAAATTTAACTAGGTCAGACTCCACTTCTTTTTCAGCTAAAAAAACTGTCCCTTGGAGGGGCCGGACGATTGGAATTCCGCCTTGTTTCTCAATGATCGTACTAATCTCTTCGATTTTTCTTGATCCGCAAATAATAATCTTCTTCCCTCTCAACCCTTTTTCGTTCATATTTATCATTCCTTTCACTTCGCTCAAGGCAAAACGTAATTTCAGACTTAACCCCTTCTTATGTATGTATCAGCTTGTATAATTTTTCCAATCCCTCTAATAGTCTTGGTGATGGACGACAGTATAGTTCCTCCTCAAGGATGAGAATCAGGTCATCTGTCAAATAGTTTAATCGTTCAAAACCTGGCCGCTTCTTGACTGCATTTTTTTGAACCTTCTCCCTCCTAACCCCTACCCAAGCGAGACAAATAAAGTCAGGTTTCCGGTTTAGAACATCCTCCCAATCGGTTTGAACACTTGCCAATTCCACATCTGCATAAATATTCTTCGCTCCTGCTGCCTCCGATATTTCTGTCAGCCAATTAATTTTTCCAGGGGTAAAAATCGGCTTTGGCCACCATTCCCAATATAATGAAGGACGATTCGTTACATTGGAGGCTAAGGATTTAATGGCTTCAAGCCTTTCGTAAAATTTCTTCGCAGCCGTCGTCCCCCGTTCCGGCATTCCGAGTATGTCAGCGGTTATAATTAAGTCCCGCTCAATATCGTTTAATGATTGCGGGTTTAAAACAATATGAGGAATCCCCCGCTCCTTTAAGGCCTCTACATTTTTCTCCATTCCGGGTACACTTAGTGAAGCCAGAACCATATCTGGCTGCAGCTCTTCAACTAAGTCCATATTTATTGATAAATCAGGACCTAATTTAGGCAGATCTGAAACGGCTGCCGGCCAGTCAGAAAAATCGTCAACCCCCACTAACAAATTTGTTAAGCCTAGGTACTCTATCAGTTCGGTATTACTCGGACATAATGAAATTACTCGCAAAGCATCCTTCTCCCCTTCGAAACAAGTCTTTTTTTCATTATATATAAAAACCAGGCATTCGAAAGGAATACCTGGTAAAAAGTTTATTTAGTGCAGATTAATTTCCCGCTAATTTTCTGGTTGCCTTAGCACCCATTGGCTTTGTTTCACCTGAATCTTCAGCCTGCTTAGCCCGCTTAATAAAGAAGGCAAGGACGAGTGCAACCGCCGCGATAGCTGTTGCAAAGAAGAAGGAGTAATTTATTCCATCTAACATGGCTTTCATCATAATTTCTTGTTTCATTTGCGCGATAACTTCCGGTGTTGGAGACTGGGTAGCGTTTTTCATGGCTGCCTGCGCAGCAGTCCCAAGTTCCTCTGCCTTTGCAGTAGTCCTATTGGTCATAACCGTTACTAACAAGGCAGTCCCAATCGCACCAGCCACCTGGTTTAAGGTATTGTTCATGGCTGTTCCATGTGGATATAAGCGGGCTGGTAATTGGTTTAAGCCATTCGTTGATACCGGCATCATGACCATCGACATGCCAAACATCCGGACGGAATATAGAATAATCAAGTGAGTATAGGAAGTATGCAGTTCAAGCTTAGTAAACATAAAAGTTGTTACTGTCAATATAGTTAAACCGGTAATCGCCAGGATACGGCCGCCAAACTTATCAAACAGTTTTCCTGTAATCGGAGACATGATCGACATTAAAATCGCTCCAGGAAGCAGCATTAAACCTGCATCCATAGGCGAAATGCCGCGAATGGTCTGAACGTAAATTGGAAGCAAAATCATCCCAGAAAACAATGCCATATTGACAACCATGGCGATTGCAGAAGATAATGCAAACATTGGGTATTTATAAACTCGGAAATTCAGTAAAGGATTTTCTTGCTTTAACTGTCGCACAATAAACACAATCAAGCAGACGACTCCAATAATAATTGAGCCATAGACAATCGGGTCATCCCAGCCGCCTTGGCCCCATGTACTGCCGCCTGTATCTCCTGAAGTATTCCGCTTTCCAGCGGAACTAAATCCATAAAGAATTCCGCCAAAGCCGAGGCTGGATAACACAAGTGAAATTAAATCAATACGCATATTTACTTTTTCTTTTTTATCCTTCAGTAAGAAAAAGCCGATTAAAACTACAACGATGGCTATTGGTGTAATAAAGTGGAAGAGCATTCTCCAATCATAATGTTCAATAATCCAGCCTGAAAGGGTAGGCCCAATGGCTGGTGCAGACATTAAGATGAGGCCGAACACGCCCATTGCCGTTCCCCTTTTTTCAACTGGGAAGCTTACTAACATAACATTCATCAAGAGCGGCATTAAAATGGCAGAACCCGAAGCCTGCAGCATCCGTCCGCCTAATAAAATAGGAAAAACATGAGCAGTACCTGCGAGAATTGTCCCAGCTAAAAATAATAGCATTGCTGATAAGAACAATCGTCGAACTGAATATTTTTGAATTAAATAAGCAGTGGAAGGAATTAAAATTCCGTTTACCAG
Organism: Neobacillus sp. PVCKKU3; assembly: GCF_058323225.1. Taxonomy (NCBI): domain Bacteria; kingdom Bacillati; phylum Bacillota; class Bacilli; order Caryophanales; family Bacillaceae; genus Neobacillus; species Neobacillus sp. PVCKKU3. The sequence goes on along the minus strand of NZ_JBLVQN010000002.1, from coordinate 178,563 downwards.
CATAAAGCCGGTGGTCAACCACTGCACAGTTGATGCTTCCACATCCAGGTCCTTCATAATTGAAGGCAAAGCAATATTTAATAATGTATTATTTAAGAACGCAATAAAAGCACCGACCATTAACACCGCTATAATGCCATAAGGCGGCCGGCCGGACTTATTTATGGTTTGATCCATTCTATTTCCCCCTATAAACTTGTTGTTCATTTTTTTATACCCCTGTTTCATACTTACATAATAATATACGCGCTGTTCAATTTTTGCAATAAAAAAATCTGCGTGTTTTATTGGTTTGTAAACTAGTAAAAATTCAGGTACTATGATTTTATACACTCTGTACAAAAAAAAATCAAGGTGATAAATGATGAATGATCGAAAAAAGCATGTTGTCAAAATGGCACATCAGCTATTTATTGATAAAGGGTTTCAGTCAACATCGATTCAGGATATTTTAGATTACAGCGGTATTTCCAAAGGGACCTTTTATAATTACTTTTCCTCAAAAAATGAATTATTAATTGCTATTTTTAAAACTGTTTTTTCTGAATTAGCGACATTACGAAATGAACTATTAATTGGCCAAGACCGGTCAGATATTGAAATCTTTATTAAGCAGATTGAACTTCAATTAAAGACGAATCGAAAAAATAAGTTAATCACCCTTTTTGAAGAGGTAATAGTTTCTAATGATGCCGACCTAAAGCAATTTATCGAACGTGGTAAGGTAAAGAACATTCATTGGGTTTACCTGCGATTAATTGATCTTTTTGGCGAAAAAAAGAAAGACTATTTATTAGATTGTGCCATTATGTTTATGGGCATGCTAAGAGAGAACTTAAAGTTTTCACTGTTGGCCCATGATTCAAATGTCAATCTCAGCCGTATTGTACGCTATACGGTTAACCGGTTAGTAAATATGGTGAATGAAGTGGCTGATCAGAATGAACAATTAATTAGTCCGCAAGCTTTGGAATCCTGGTTCCCTGATTGTAAAAAAAATCAGCATGATTTTCAAAAGAGGATTCATCATGCCATTTTTACCCTTAAAAGCAAATTGGGCCAAAATGAGCAATCTGCCTATATTTGCCTATTGGATTTTATTGAAGAAGAGCTGCTCGATACAAAAAAACCTCGTAAATTCCTAATTGAAAGCGCCCTTTTTTCTTTAAATGCACAACTACGGGACATTCTGAAGGAAGACCTAAAGAAATTGGAAAGTATTGTTGAAGATTTTTTTATCAGTCTTGATAAAATTAATAAAAAATAGAAAAAAGCAGTCCTTTTACCCGGTTAAGTAAAGGTACTGCTTTTTTCATTAATTACCCCTTTTGGACAAATGTGCTAGGCATGACAACTGCAACAACTTCACCTTTTGCACATAGAGTTTCATTTGCAAAAACTTCGGTTGTCACCTTAAATTTCTTAGGGTGAATCTCCTCCACTATGCCCACCGCTTTTAATGGTATGCCATGTGGAGTTGGCTTCATAAAATTGACATTTAAGGATGCTGTGACAAAACGAGGCGGTTCAGCCCCTTCCCCCGGTTCATGGCCATTTTTTCGGTGCAGGACCAGAGCTGCTGAACCTGTACCATGACAATCAATTAAGGAAGCAACAAGCCCTCCATAAACAAAACCCGGCAGCGCTAGATGTTCAGGCTTTGGGGTATAGGTGGTAACGGTTTTTTCCCCGTCCCAGCCGGTCCGAAAGTGATGACCTGCTTCATTTAAGCGGCCGCAGCCATAACACCAGGCAAAATCATCCGGATATTCATCCTGAATTGCGTTTAACACTAATTCCTCCATTTTGCTTACCCCCTAGACACTTTTTAACAAATCTCTATTTAATTCGGTAACAGAGCGTTTACCGGATAAAGCAAGTGTCAAGTCAAAATCGGCAATCAGGTTTCTTAATACTTGTTTAACCCCCTCTTGACCCGCCAATGCCAAGCCGTACATGTATGGACGTCCGACCAAAACTGCCTTCGCCCCTAACGCAAGTGCTTTAATAATATCAGAGCCTCTTCGAATTCCGCTGTCCATTAGTACTGGAATTTCACCGTTTACAGCGTCGACGATATCTGGTAATGCATCGATTGCTGCTATGGCACCGTCGACCTGTCTGCCGCCGTGATTGCTGACGATGATTCCATCTACACCATGTTCTACTGCAAGCCTTGCGTCTTCAGGGTGTAATATTCCTTTTAGTAGAATTGGTAAGGAGGTTTGAGCTTTAATGAATTCAAGGTCCTCCCAGGTTAAAGTCGGATTGCCGAAAACCCTCGCCCACAGCATGATAGCCGCTTGCAAATCCTCTTGTGGAGATTTTTCTAATCGAGAACAGAAAACTGGGTCTTCTAAATAATTGCCAATTCCTTGTGCTTCCAAGAAAGGCAGATAGGCATTCTCAATATCCTTTTCGCGCCATGCCATCATCGGTGTGTCCAAGGTGATGACGATCGCATCATATCCAGCTGCTTCCGCCCTTTTTACCATACTCGCGGCAATTTCCCTATCTTTACTCCAATATAATTGATACCAGCGGGGAGCTTGTCCCATCTCACCTGCTATTTTTTCCAAACTGTATGTAGAGGCTGTACTTGCAATGAACGGAACATCCATGGCCGCCGCAGCCCTTGCTGTTGCGAGTTCACCTTCAGGGTGGACAATGGACTGAACCCCAACTGGTGCCAACAAAACTGGGTAAGCCAATTTTTTGCCGAATAGCTCGATGCTTAAATCTCTAGAAGATGTATCGCAAAGCATTCTAGGGACAATTTGCCATTTTTCAAATGCCTTGTTATTTTGCTTCGCCGTGATTTCGGCACCCGCTGAAGCAGCTACATAATAATAAGGCTTATTTTCCAGCTTTTCCTTTGCCTTTGCCTCTAACTCTTCGTAGGATACCGGAATGATATTTTTCTCATACTGCTGATAAACCTTGAATTGGACGTGATTACCGAAACTCATATTTACTTCCTCCCCAATGATTTTTTTCTTAAAAACTTTTTTAAAATAATGTTAATCGAAAACGTTTACAATGTCATGATATCATTGGAAAAATAGCTTGGTCAACGAGTTGACGAAATATTATAAAAACATTTTTGTTATTAATAGAAATAGAAAAAGAAGGAAGTTGAGTATCTTCCTTCTTTTAATTTACAACATGTCAATCTTGTTCAGTAAATATAAAGGATTAAAGGAGCGAATACAGACATAATGATGGCAGCGGTAATCATAGCAATGCTTCCCATCGCACCTTCTAGTTCTCCCCACTCAAATGCCCTCTTGGCCCCGATTGCTTGCGCAGAAGTTCCCAATGCCAAGCCTTTGGCAATTCCACTTTTGATACGCGCGTACTTTAACATAGAAGGCCCAATAGTAAGGGATAAAATACCGGAAAACAGAACAAACATCAAGGTTAGTGAAGAGCTTGCTCCAACCGATTGCGAAATAGAAAGTGCAATAGGTGCAGTAACTGATTTTGGAATGAGGGTAATCATTATTTCCCTATTTACGTGGAGCAATTTGGTCAAAAACACAACCGTCGCCACACCCGTTATTGTACCTGACAGGACTGCCAATAGAATGACCAATAAATATCTTTTTATTAGCTTGATATGTTTGTATAAAGGAACAGCTAATGAAACAGTGGCTGTTCCCAAAAGGAGAGAGAATACCTCTGAGCCTGATGTATAATCATCCATTTTTAAGTGGAACAACGAAATCATCGAAATGATGAAAACTGTAACGGTGTATAAAGGGTTTAACCACGGCTTTTGATATCTATTAAAAACTTTCAATCCGATTAGGTAGCTGATTACCGTGACAGCTGTACATAAAAGGATGCTTTCAATTATTTTTTCCATTTTGCCTCCCCCTCTTTGTTTTGATTTCGAAAAACTCTGCCATTCCCGCCGTAACCAGCAATACTGCGATGCTGCTGGCTGCGAGTATTGCAGTCAGTTTTAATCCTTCGATCCGAAAGATACCAGTATAGTGCCACACCCCGACAGCAAAAGGAATAAAAAGAAGTGTAATATGTTTGATATGGAGCTGTGCTATAGCTTCGACCCATTTGAGTTTACAGATCTTTAATGTCAAACCTAGAAACAAAAGGGCCATTCCAACGATGCTTCCTGGAAGAGGAAGATTAAGACATCTCACCAGACCATTTCCAATAAAATAAAACAAAAGGACTGTGATGAATTGAACAAAATAATTAACCATCGGTTCCCACCCTCCTGTCAGCTCATTTTTATCGTTTAACGAGCAGGAATCGTTTTAATAATGCTAGTATGGCATATATTGAAGGAACATTCTGCAAATTTGTAAGGTTTCCTAACACTGAAATGTAAATCAGAGCTGATGTTTGTGAGATATCCTAACTTTTTCTATAAAATAAAGTTGACTAAATTTTCAGGGTAATTATATGATGAAATTTAGGGAAGCTAAATATTTTAGGGGGAATACATGTATGGATAAAACAATCGAAAAACGGCTGAGCAGGTCCGAAGTACCCGAGGATTTCACTTGGAATCTCAGTGATTTATTCCCATCCATAGAGGCATGGGAAGCAGAGTTAGACATAATAGATAAAGAGATTGCCTTCTTCAATCAGTTTAAGGGTACTTTACATACAAGTTCTAAAGCCTTGCTGGATTGCCTGTCGGCACAGGAGCAACATTCGATGCGGATTATCAAAGCTTGGACATATGTGAACTTAAAGCAATCGGCTGACGGGTCAGATCCGGAAAACCAAGCCAATTCCGCAAAATTTGCTTTACTACGGACAAAGAGTATTGCTGCCCTATCGTTTATCAATTCGGAAATCCTTGATTTTGAAGAAGGAACCCTTGAAAAGTTTTTTCAAGAAGAGCCTAGGTTAGAACCATTCTGGAAAAGTTTAAATGAGCTTTTAGAAACGAAAAAGCATCGGCTTTCACCAGAAACCGAAGAAGCGCTTGCTGCACTTGGAGATGTTCATGGTGCCCCCTATCAAATCTATCAAATGACAAAATTGGCAGATATGGACTTTGCGACAATTCAAGATTCAAACGGAAAGGAACTGCCGGTCTCTTTTGCCCTTTTTGAAAGCCGCTATGAGTTTTCGGAAGATACAGATGTTCGACGTAAAGCCTATAAGTCTTTTGTTTCGACGCTTAAACAGTACACGAATACAATGGCAGCTACTTATTCGACAGAGGTGAAAAAGCAAGTTACACTTGCCCGCTTACGCAATTATGAATCTGTCACTCACATGCTCCTCGAGCCTCAGCAGGTTTCGCTTGAAATGTATAACAATCAGATTGATATCATTTTTAAAGAATTGGCTCCGCACATGCGCAGGTTTGCACTTTTGAAGAAGAAAGTCTTGGGTCTTGATGAAATGCTTTTCTGTGATTTGAAAGCACCGCTCGATCCGGATTTCAATCCAAGTACCACCTTTGAAGAAGCCAGCCAGGTAATCTTGGAATCTTTGAAAGTCCTGGGACCTGAATACTGTGAAGTAATTGAAAGAGGTTTTAATGAAAGATGGGTAGACCGGGCGGACAATATAGGCAAATCAACCGGGGCCTTTTGTTCGAGCCCTTATGGCGCACATCCGTATATCTTGATTACATGGCAGGATAATATGCGCGGATGCTTCACACTCGCCCATGAATTCGGTCATGCAGGACATTTCTATTTAGCCAATAAGAATCAACGTATCATGAATGTCCGTCCTTCGATGTATTTCGTCGAGGCCCCTTCTACGATGAATGAAATGCTGCTGGGCCAGCATTTATTGGCTAATTACAAAGATGACAAGCAGATGCGCCGCTGGGTTATTTTACAGTTATTAGGAACTTACTATCATAATTTTGTCACTCACCTGCTCGAGGCTGAGTATCAACGTAGAGTGTATGCCTTGGCCGAAGAAGGCAAAGCAATGACTGCGAAAACATTAACAGAAGTAACTGGCACAGTTCTTTCCGAGTTCTGGGGAGACACAGTGGTGATTGATGAAGGTGCCCGCCTGACCTGGATGCGCCAACCGCATTATTATATGGGCTTATATCCGTACACTTACTCCGCAGGACTAACTGTTTCCACGGCTATGGCGCAAATTATCCAGGAAGAAGGCCAGCCTGCGGTTGACAGATGGCTCGACGTCCTTCGCGCTGGCGGAACCATGAAACCATTAGAATTAATAAAACATGCCGGCATCGACATGTCTAGCCCGGAACCAATTAAGAAAGCGGTAGCTTATGTTGGGTCACTAATTGATGAATTGGAGCGGTCTTACGAATAAAAGGTAGGTGTCAGGCAGTGCAAAAAGAAAAAAAGGCAAATTGTCCACCTGAGGCGGACAATTTGCCTTTTTTGTATATGATTGAATTTCATAACCACTGGAGTTCCCATTTTTTCAGCCGTGGGATGTTATGAATCTTTTATAACGACCGGAGTTCTGATTCCTTCGGGTATTCGGGTGTTATGAGCTCTACTTAATGACCGGAGCTCTGTTTTCTTCGGGCATTCGGGAGTTATAGAGGCCTTCATAACGGCCGGGCTCTGATTTCTTCGTGCATTCGGGAGTTATGAGCTCTTCATAACGACCGAAGTACTAATTTTTACGGTCGATTGAGAGTTATGATCCCTTTATAACGCCCGGGGCTCTGATTCCTTCGGTCGATCGGGAGTTATAAGTGCCTTCATAACGCCCGGAGCTCTGATTCTTTCGTGCGTTCGGGAGTTATGAGCTCTTCATAACGCCCGGAGCTCTGATTTCTTCGGGTCTTCGGGTGTTATGATCCCTTCATAACGCCCGGAGTTCTGATTTCTTCGTGCGTTCGGGAGTTATGAGCTCTTCATAACGCCCGGGGCTCTGATTCCTTCGGTCGATTGGGAGTTATAAGTGCCTTCATAACGCCCGGAGTTCTGATTTCTTCGGGCCTTCGGGAGTTATGAGCTCTTCATAACGCCCGGAGCTCTGATTTCTTCGGGCATTCGGGAGTTATGAGCTCTTCATAACGGCCGGAGCTCTGATTCCTTCGGTCGATCGGGAGTTATAACCATTTCATAGCGAACGGGAGTTCTGATTCCTTCGGTCGATTGGGAGTTATAAGTGCCTTCATAACGCCCGGAGTTCTGATTTCTTCGGGCATTCGGGAGTTATGAGCTCTTCATAACGCCCGGGGCTCAAATTCCTTCGGGCCTTCGGATGTTATGAGTTCCATAGGTTGTTAGGCACCATGCCCAACACCCGTATTGTTATGATTGGTTTTAATGTGGCGATACAAATGATGAATAAGTCCAATAAATACGGTCACCCATGCCCCCATCGCGATATAGACCATAATGTCCGGAATAACGGTTAAAAATGGCACCTTGAGGGCTTTCGAAAGTTGAAATGTGCTAAGCGTGTACATGGCAAGCGGAAATGCCATTCCCCAAAATTGCGGGTCATAGTTTATTGGCTCCCGATGATATAAATGCTTCCATACCATCAAAATGAATAAAAGCGGTATCCACCAAGTACCGGTAATCCAAAAGAATAAGGTGAATCCCTTAATAAATGGCGTTATTTCGATAAGAAATGACCAATTTTGTGAATTTAGAATCAACGTAGCACCCGCTAAGGTCGTTATCGCAACTGCGCCCATATTAATCCAATAAGGCGGTGTCAATGCGGAGAATTTCAACTCTATAAAAGTAAATCTATAAAATATCAGAGTTATAATGTTTATGTATAGCATACATCCCAAAAAGTACATGCACAGAGTAAAAAATAAAACCATATCCCTCCCTGCCACTAAATGCGGGGAAAGCAAGGTGCCGAGAATAGAAACAGACTGTGTCCCCACAACCGCAATTAACCAGCCGCCGTTAATCCCATCTGCCAAAGAAGGTTTATCATTTCGTATCGTTACGGCTGCGAAAAATGTATACATGACCAAAATCCATAAAAATATGGCAAGGTACCATAAAATGACCGCGATTGAATAATTCTTCTCAACGATAATAAGCTGGCTTCCGAGGACGCTGGTCCCTGCGACTAAGGTAAAAAAACCGGGTCCTTTTGTATGACTGGAGATGTCTGCTCTAAGACTAGGAAAATATTTAAATAACCGAATCAACGTTAAGAACCACAGAATAATATACGCCACCACATTAACATATAACAAAGCTATCGAAATCAGTTTCATTCCAAGCAAAAAGGCCGCAATCGATAATGCTCCGGTAGCCATCACCACAGCGAAATACCCGGGAAAAAGCGTTTTCGCAGTTTGCTTGATAAAATTTATCATCTTACCCACTCCTAGGATGCAAAAATATCTCTACTATAACAATAACATTTTTTCGACCTCTGTGATACAGCTCATAGAACAATAGCCGAGCCTTCTATATACTGGCAATAGATTGAAAATTCAGCAATGTCGAAAGGGGTTTTTAGAGAAATGAATTTATTGCTTTCTGATGAACAGACTCAACTCCAAAAAATGGTGAAGGATTTGGCTGCTGAAAAAATAGCACCTTTATCTAAACAATTTTATCAAAACGGCGCTTTTCCATCCGAAATTTTCTCCCTTCTTTCAAAACAAGGGTTGATGGGATTAATGCTGCCGCCGGTTTTTGAAGGAGCAGGTGCAGATACATACAGTTTCCTTATTACGATGGAATCCATCGGCAGGGCTTGCCCTTCCACAGCCTTCCTATTCAACACACATCTGGCTGCTTCATTAGCCATTCTTGCTATTGGTTCTCCCGCACAAAAGGAAAAATATTTAAAGCCGCTGGCACGAGGAGAATGGATTTGTGCCCTTGCAGGAACCGAATCAGGCGGAGGTTCGAACCCATTTACAATCCAAACAACCGCTGTCAAAAGCGGGGATTCTTATATTTTAAATGGAACAAAAACCTTTATCAGTGGTGCAGGCTCAGCAGATGTTTATTTGGTGATGGCGAAAACAGTAAACGAATCAGGCCAACCTGGATTAAGTATGTTTTTAGTCGAAAAAGGCACACCTGGATTTACCTTCGGAAAATTGGAGGATAAACTTGGGATGCTCGCTCTTCCAACAGGAGAATTAATTTTCGAAAATTGCCGCCTCTCAGGTGATGCCCTGCTAGGATCAATTGGATCCGGTCTTCAGGTAATGGGTGTGGCAGGCGGATTGGCTGCTTTAGGCGCGGGGTCCATCGCTTTAGGATTAGCCCAGGCTGCCGTTGATGAAACAAAGACTTATCTCAAGGATCGTCAAATCCTTGGGCAAAAACTAGGAGAAATGGGTGCAGTTCAGATGCGCTTTGCTGATATGCTGATTGAGCTTCAAGCAGCCCAAAGCCTTTTATACCAAGCTGCCCGTGACAGGGATACAAGTAAACCAGGACCGATTCCAACCGTCTTTCAGGCCAAAATCAATACCACGGAAAAGGCATTAAAAATCATTGATACCGCTATTCAATTACACGGGATGTATGGCTATTCCAAAGAATATCCGTTCGAACAATATTACCGGGATGCCCGTGCATTGACGATCCATTTTGGCAATAATGACGTGATGAGATCAAATTTAAGTAAAATGGTTCTTGGAGTTTAGAATGGTTTTTAGAGTCAAAAGAAAAAAGGGCTTTGATTTTCTTAATCAGCGCCCTTTTTTATTGCAAAGCTTCGATTATTTAACCTTCTGAATCCTATTTTGGTTGCTGTAGGTGAATGGTTTTGGCTGCGCCTGAATGTAATTCACTAGAACGTCTAAATCGACCGGACCAATCTCTTTATTGGTGGCCCTAGTGAATTCTGTGAAACCGTCTCCTCCGCCAGAGAGGAAGACGTTGGCCGCTACCGTATAGGAAGCATTAGGATCTAGTTCCGTTCCATCGGCAAGCTTGATAATTCCTACCCGTTGGCCTACAGGTTTCGTGGAATCCCAAGTATAGGTTATCCCGGAAATCTGCAGCATGGTCATTTTCGAGTCTGTCCACTGCTGGTTAAGCAAATTGCGAATTTGCTGACCTGTCATTACCATTTTCACCATATCATTATTAAATGGCTGAACCGTATACACTTCGCCCCATGTGATATCCCCAGGATCAAAATCTGCGCGGATCCCGCCTGGATTCATAAATGCCATTTGCGTCCCTAGTGCTTGTCTTTGGGCATTGGCAATGAAGTCGCCGAGAACCGATTCACCATTTTCGTTTTGCTTGGCTGTTAATGGTTCGGACGTGGAACCAACAACACGGTTTACAATCGGTTCAATTTTTGATTCATATCCTTCAATCATTTGTTTTATATCAGGGTCTGGGTCAATTCCCTCCTGGAATGTTGTCACAATTTCACCTCTTTTTGTGACAATATCCTTTGTCTTTGGATCAATCTCGATATCGACATCAGAAAAAGCCGTTCCATAAGAGTAGGCTTGAACTATTAACTTATTATCGATTGTGGCATTCATATAGGCATGGTTATGTCCGCCGAAAATCACATCCACTTCGTCATCAACACGATTGGCGATATCGACCAGCTGGCCCGTTGGGTTTTCCCCATTTGGACCGGAAGTACCCGGATTATGGGCTAAAACAACGATCGCTTTGACACCTTGCTTTTTCAATTCTGCAACGTTTTTATTAATGGCTTCGACCTCATCCGTAAATTGCAAACCTGCTACACCGCTTGGTACCACAATGGTTGGAGTTTCCGTTGTGACAACGCCGATAAAGCCGATTGGCATTCCGTTTACTTTCATGACTTGGTAAGGCGGCAAGATCGTTTTGCCTGTTTCTTTATTAATAACATTGGCGACCACCCAAGGGAATTGGGATCCTGCAAAATTGCCTGTTTTCGGATGGGAGCCGCCATGGATAAGCCTAAGCAGTTCATTTACCCCTTCATCAAATTCGTGGTTTCCAACCGTTCCAATATCAAATCCCATTCTGTTTAAAAACTCAATTGTCGGTTCATCCTGCAAAAGCGCGGAAACGGGCGGGCTTGCTCCGACCATATCACCTGCCTGGACAAGCAGGGTGTTTTTGTTTTCTGCTGCACGCTGCTTTAAATATGCCGCTAAATAATCAGCGCGTCCGACAGGTTTCCCGTTTACCTTACGGGTTACGTTTAACTGGCCATGCAAATCATTGATTCCCAAAAGCTGAATGGGAATATAGCGCTGACTCGGGGCAGGCGGCTTCGTTTTTTTCTGCTTTGTTTCCGGACGGTCTGAAATATGTCCATGATACTTTTCAGATAAACCTTGGTCGCCGTTTCCTCTTTGATTCTGTCTCACTGTTTCAACACTATGTGTTTCAGAAATTAGTTCATGATGCTGGTGACCCTCCGTCCCTTGAGCGGAGACCTGTAAGGTTCCCGCCCAGCCCATCAAGGAAAGAACAATAACAAAAACGAACATCTTATTTATCCACTTCATTCCATTTCCTCCTATATTTTTCTAACAAACCAAAGCTATTTTTCGCTTTGTATAGAAGGAATATGCATTTAAAAATTAACCAAATAAAAAAGTGGAGTCAGACACTTTATCCATATTGGATATAGTGTCTGACTCCACAAAAACATCTAATGTCCCTGTGCATAAAGGGTTTGATAAGCTGCGGATGTTCTTATTTCAATGGTTAATTTTCCTTTTCCGTAAATGGTTTTGATTAATAACGGCACTCCTGTGGTGTTTTGAAATTGAAAGTCCTTGCCGCCGTATGAGACAGTGGCATCACGGCCAGGAGGGACATAGCCAACCGAAAGTGAATGGTGATTCCATTCAATATATTGCACACCTACTTTGTCAATGGCATTAAACAATGTTGAAGACGTTTGGCAGATACCGCCGCCAATCCCATCGACCAGCTTCTTATTGACGATTTCCTTTGCGGGCTGATAGCCATGAGCAGCATCACTTGGGCCGACAGTTGTATTAAAGGAAAAAACATCTCCAGTACCAACAATTACGTTATCAATGGCTTCGCCTGATAGCTCGATATTCTTGGAGCGCCCCGCCACCCTACTGTCAAAGTATGTCGAGTACGATGCCAATACTACTTCTCCCAAACCAGCAATATCTTCAGGCTTATAGCCGCTTTCTGTCACATAAATTGGCAGATCCACATCCCCGCCTGCAACAGATGCCGCCATTATTTTTTCCACCAATTCCGATTCTTCAAGGATAATCCGCGGTTTTCCTTTAATTAATTGACCATTGGCATCGATTTTATCGAGAACCATCTTTTGATCATATCCCGGTTTCGCTTCAGTTCCTCTTGCCAAATCCTTCGCCCATTTTTCAAGTTCTTTTTGATAGGCATCTTTATTTGTTTCAAAGCCCATTTCCTTTGGTGAAAACGTTCTAATAGTTTCCTTAGTATTTGGATCAATAACATTGACTATAATTGGTTTTGGTTCTTCCTTCTGAGGTTTTTCTTCCCCTGTTTTAACAGGTGGTTTGGCCTGTTCTGTCACCTTTGGGCCAGTGTTCTCTTTGACCGTTTTTTCAGCACAGCCGGCCAATCCTAGTAAACTAGCAATTAAACAAATTGGCACGACCCACTTCCACTTTCCCATTACGCAACTTCTCCTCTTATCCTTTATCAAGTTGTCTTATCAACGCCATATTTGAGACCCACTGAACTATCCTATTCCGGAATACATGTCAACATGACTAGGTATTTCCCAATCTGCTTCAAATGACCTTATTAACCGACAAAATATGTAATGAGAAAACAGGGATTATTATCCAGTCCTTTATTATTATAAAACAAAGGTGATGTCGAATTTTGTCCGTTTGTCTGACTTAAAAACAAAAAAAGCCATCAAAAAGATGACTTTTTAGAACTGACCGGGAAAAATAACCGCCCTGCCGCCTTATTGCTCACACGCATAATTATCTTTATCTCGATCCATTTTCGCTTGATAAGCTGGGTGGCCGGCAGGAACACCGTTTGGATACACCTTCCTCAATTCAGTGCAATTTTGAAAAATCTCAGATTTAGTCCCTGTTGTGCTTGTATCCGTTCCGCTCGAAGTAGATCCTGTAGACGTGCTGCTCCCTGTTGAATAGGAACCGCTGCTTTTTGAAGTAGAACTTCCGTCCAGATCCCCCTTCGTCGTTCCATCTGCGCCATATGACCACAGACCTTTATTTGCTTCCCGTGCTTCCCGCGCGAATTTTACAAAAAACTCACTGTATTTGACATCCGGAGGATATGTGGAGGGTTCCGCATATCCATTTAAGACCAAATCCGCGTTGTACATTTTGCTGCGAATTTCCGCTTCATCCATATCATTTGTTGGTACATCCATCCAGATAATCCTTAAATAGCGTCCATAGCGATCGGTTGAGGATACATCCTTTTGCAGCCAAACCTGTTTTCCCTCCAGCTTCGATTTCGTATAATTGCTGGCTTCTTTACCGTAAACTTCATGTCTAGTCGTCGATTCCGGGGTGTTGACCCCAACAAAGCGAACTTTTCTTCCGTCTGAAGTGACAATCGTATCACCATCTACAACCCTGCCAACAGTGACTAGCTCCAAACCAAGACTTTTGGCAAGCTCCTCTTGACTTTGCTTGGGCTCAGTGACAGGCTCGCTATTATTCCCGACTTCTACTGGTTGCGCCGACTCTTTTACTTCAACATCAGCCTTCTTTTCTGTTGTTTCCTTTGAAACCGTATCTACTTTTGTTTTGTTCGTTTCCTTAGATGTAGGATCGTTAGAACATGCTCCCAACAGTAATGAAGTGATGACGGAAATGACAATTACCCAACTAGGGTTCCACTTAAATCTTTCCAAAGCTTTTCTCTCCTTTTTTAAAACAAACCGAACTATTCAATTAGTTTACTATATCATTTTTCATGAAAAATTTCTTTGGATTTACTTATATTTACAATGTAAATGCGTGTTTTAGCTAAAAAAACCCTCATTCCTGAAAATGAGAGTTTGTAGTTCATTATTTACGTTTATTTTTATTGCCTCTTGTCACACGTCCTAAAATAAAGGCTCCAGCCGCAACACCAAGAATCGTGTTTGTTTTCTTATTGAAAACTTGCTTCGCCACAAGATTTAAATTCTGTGGTCTTTCTGCAAGCCGACGCATGAAATAGCCGTACCAGTCGTTGCCAAATGGGACATACGTACAGAAATTAAAGCCTTCTTTTGCCAGCTTTAACTGCAGCTCTTTTCTAAAACCATACAGCATTTGGAATTCAAATTTATCGTTAGGAATATTGTTCAGTTTAACAAATTCCTTTACATGATTGATAATTCGATGGTCATGAGTGGCAATTGATGTAAATTTGCCGTTTAATAGGTGCCATTCAATCAACTTGATATAGTTGGCATCAATATCCTTTTTGTCCTGATAGGCAATCTCTGCAGGCTCTTTATAGGCTCCTTTTACAAGGCGAATCCGAAAGTTTTTATATTTTTCAAGATAATCCATTGCCTGATGGAAGTAAGCCTGGATAACGGTACCGACATTATCATACTCTAAAGAAAGATCATCCAATAGATCAAACGTTGGCTGAAGATGCTTGAAATCCTCCATGTCGATATTGACAAACATGTTATATTGATTAGCCTTGTCGACAATCTCTCTGACATTGTTTAAGCAAAGACTATAATCAATATCTAATCCAAGTTGAGTTGGTTTTAAAGAGATATGTGCGTCGGCATTATTAATATGTATTGCTTCGATAACTTTAAGAATCTGTTCCCTAGCAGCTGCTGCCTCTTCTTCTTTGAATACAAACTCACCCAAATTATCGACAGTACAGGAGATACCGTTGGCGTTGAGGTCTTTAATACTCTTAATTGCTTCCTCAATATTTGTTCCCGCAACAACACTTTGTGCTCCCATCTTCAAGCCGTACTTTTTAGCAGTACTATTAAGGAATTGATTTTGTGATAGGCTCATAAAAATATCTTTTAACATCATGACTGCTCCCTTTTACTGATGTATTCAATTTACAAAAATATTATAGCATACGCTTACAATAAAACTTATTTTGAGAAAATTCAAAATGAATCTAGCTTATACCCAATTATCGTCACCGCTGTCCCAATCTCCTTGGTCATAATCATCCTGCTGATTATCGTTGTCTGAATTGTCATAATCGTAATCCTGGTTTGAGTCATCCCCTAGTTCTTCCCGGAGTTGTTCAATTTCATCCTCTTGGATAATATTTTGGTCCATCAACTGCTGCATGATTTCATGGTCTTGCAGGTGCTGCATTGCTTGAAACTGATCAAAGCCAATTCTGCCTTGTTCAAAAAGATAGGTTAATAAAGCCCCTGCTGCCATGCCGCCTGCGAAGGTTCCGAACCGCCCAAAGCCACCATGACCTTGAGGGTAATATTCCTGCCTGCCGTAGTAATTTCTGCGCGGCGGTTCCATGATTTGCGGTCGGTTGCGATTGGTTAACGGTCGAATAATCAAAAAGTATACTAATAAGATAATGATTATGATGCTTGTAAAAATCATTTTCATCCCTGCCCTCAAATAGCTTAAGTCTGTCTGCCTATAGTCTTGCACTTATTTTAAAAAATAAAAGCCCCCATTTTAGGAGGCGATGTTCAGGCACCAACTGAACCTTTTTCATTTGTGTTCAAGTAATAATTTAGTGTTTCGGTTAGACCGCTATGAAGATCATATTTTGGCTCCCAGCCCAAAAGTGACTTCGCTTTGGAGTTGTTAAGGCAGCTGTGGAGGATATCTCCACTGCGGGCTTGCGAAAAGATTGGTTGGATGTTTTTAGAGGTAAGTTTGGAGATAGATTGAAAGAGTTCATTGATGCTAGTTTTTATATTGCAGCCAATATTAAAGGTTTCATTCGTACTACTGTTAAGCGAAAGCACATTTGCCTCGGCAACATCTTTCACGAAGACGAAATCTCTTGTCTGCTCTCCGTCGCCATAAATAAAGGGAGGAATTCCCTGAAGAACCTTTTGCGCAAAAATCGAAATGACCCCGCCTTCCCCTTTTGTGCTTTGCCGGGGTCCGTACACATTGGCATATCTCAATATCGTATAGGGAAGTTGATGCAAACTGTTAAAGGCTTTGATATACATTTCTGAGGAATACTTGGAAATCCCATAATAGGATAAAGGCTGAACAGGGAATGTCTCCTCTATACTTACATCATCCTGTTTCCCATAGACAGCACAGCTAGAGGAAAAGATAAATTTCTTCACATCAAATCGCTGGCTATTGGCCAAAAGCTGAATCGTTCCAAGAATATTTTGTCTGGCGTCCCCCGCCGGATCTTGCATTGAATAGGCCACATCCACCTGTGCTGCTAGGTGAATAACTGCATCCGGACGTTCCTTTGCAAAAACAGTCTCGATCTGCGGCGAGGTTATATCTACCTTGTAAAAGGGGACATCCTTTTCAACAAACTCAAGACTACCTGTACATAAATTATCGGCCACAACCGGATCATGGCCGGACTTTACTAAATTTTGCACCACATGAGAGCCGATAAACCCCGCTCCACCTGTTACCAGTACTTTCATTTATACTCACTGCCATCCAGTTCACTGAGATTGCCCTGCTTTTTTCTCATCAAAAAGTGATCCCCCTAACTTTCAATAAAAAACCTAATATAAATCGAGCTCCTTACCCCAAACCACGATTTTCTCAAGGTATCTTTTTAAAAGGAGGCTCTTTTCTCCGTTTAACACCCTTCGTAAATGATTAAGTAATCTTTTTTCCAAAACCCTTTGCAAATAAGTCATTTTTAAAAGCTTAACAGGATCTTCTTGAAAGACAATTCCGTACTTTGCCATTTCCTTGCTGTAAATGTCTACACATCGGCTGCGAATGTCCTCCTCCTTCTTATGCCAATCGGCGCGGAAATCAATAAGCAGTTCAACAAGGACAACAAGATCATACCAGCAAGGTGCGTATTTGGCAGACTCCCAATCAATCAATTGAACAGGCCAATTGTGCTCATCGCTCGTGTCTTGACAGCAAATATTGTGAATATGAAGATCACCGTGGATGAGGCACTGACCAGCTTCAATCACTTCCGGGAAAAATAATGGCCCCTTCCCCAAAATAACT
The DNA here is from genome assembly GCF_058323225.1 of Neobacillus sp. PVCKKU3. Taxonomy (NCBI): domain Bacteria; kingdom Bacillati; phylum Bacillota; class Bacilli; order Caryophanales; family Bacillaceae; genus Neobacillus; species Neobacillus sp. PVCKKU3. The sequence goes on along the minus strand of NZ_JBLVQN010000002.1, from coordinate 161,513 downwards.
TTAATGATATCATAAGCGGGCTCTACCAATTTCCTTAAATCTGGATCCTTCATGGCTAAATCCAGGTGTTCCTTTGTTTTTTCAATATGTTCGATTCTTTCCGTAGTCAACTCCTTAGACTCATAACGGGGAAGCCAAGAATCAAATAACGTCGCCTGCTCATCCGAAAGAGGGCTTTTGAAAGTAAGGGCATGAAATTTTGCCACCGTTGGAATCATCCGTTCCAGGTGATAAGGTCTCAGCTTAATCTGACCCCGAACGGGCTCCAAACATTCAGTGAACAGCCAGAATTCACCGTCCTTTACATCAGACTCGAGCCAAATCATTTTCGGCATCATTTCCTGAAAGACAGGATAGGCTTTACGATACATATTCATTTCTACGATGTGGTTTTCTTTTAGCGGTTGCTGAAAAATTTTCAGGATGACAGGAACGGTTTCTGATTCCGAATTTAAAGTTAGTTTCCAAACGCTTGTTTTATCCCGTGAATTCTTCAAACATTCTATTTCACTTAAGGTGACGGGTTTTTGAAGAACGCCCGCGAACTTTTCTTCCCAGCCATAGTACTGCCATTGACCGAGAATTTCTTCCTTACTAGTCAAAGGAAAAATCACCCCTTTTTTGGTAAAATTTTTTAATGCCTACCCCATAAATTGCGAAGATGCGAGACAAAGCTGCGACAGAACGGAAGCGGGTCGTCCCACCTGAACAGCGCCTCGACTTTTTTCCCGGAAAGACCCTTCAGCCACTCGAAAAATGTCATCTCACCGAGTCTTTTCTTTTGCCGGAAGGACAAGAAATCACGAACAAAGTAGACCCATTTGATTCCATCCTTCTGCACTACGACTGGCTCCGGATCTTGATTCGTAAGTGATAAATAATATAAATAGGCTAAATCAACGCCACAAGCAATCGATAAGCCTTGAGTCAAACCGATTCTTGGGTTAATTTCGATGAATTTAAACTTTCCGTCTCTAGGATCCTTCTTAAATTCAGCAATGGCCAATCCTTTCATTTCAATTGCCTTCAGAAAGGGAACAGCAAGCTCGATGACTTCCTCCTCCCTTTTGCTGACGACCAATGCCGAAGAGCCAAAGTGCGGCGGAAATTGATGAAGCTTTTGATTCATCCACAGACCCTTTAAAGCCATCTTCTTATCAAAAAAGGTTTTAACGGAGAAAATAGCATTCTCCTCACCCGGTATGGCTTCTTGAATCATTAGCTCTCCATATTGACGATAAAAAAGATATTCCTTTTGTAGTTGTGCGGCATCTTCAATCAAGATGGCTTTTTTATACAGCTTGTGATCAATATTAGAGCGAAAATGAGAGGAATGGACGGGTTTTAAAATACAGGGGAAGATCAGCTGTCCGATAATTTGTTCTAGCTGCTGTTCATCGTTTACGATAAAAGTCTTTGGACAGGGAACGCCGGATTTAACGGCCAATTCATAGGTCAGTCGTTTATCGAGGACTGCTTCGATTAGAGAGTGCTCTGGCAATAAAAAACGATAGTATTGCGATAAAACATATCTATTTTTTGAAATAAAATGAACATAATCGTCTGAGCCTGCTAACATGACCGCTTTCTGCGGAAAGTTATGTCCAATTTGGCAGAGAAAATAGAGCAGCTCCTCTTCTTCTGTAACCGGATTTGGACAGGCGCCGCAAATGGCATGCCGCGTTTTGCCAATTTTGTATTTTCCTAAAGTATCAAATGCATAAACTGTGATTCCTTTTTGGGCCAGGCTTCTGACGATGCCGATTCCGGTGGCACTCATATCAAGTACGACGGCAGGGATATCGTGATGCACACGTTTCCCTCCTTTCATAATAAAGATTGATAGATTCCAGCTATTTTTAGAGCCATATAATTCACAGTCAATTGTTTTTTCGCATAGTTCCGTGCCTGCCTCGCCAATTTTCTCCTTAAGGTCTGATTCTTTACGAGCCTAAGCAGTTTTTTTGCGAACTGTTTAGAATTGGCGGGCTCTGCTATCAGTCCGGAATATTCATCACGGATAATCTCAGGAATGCCGCCGCAATCAGTTGTTAAAATGGCTTGCTTGGCAAACATCGCTTCAATGACTGAAATCGGTAAAGTATCACTTGTCGTTGGTAACACAAAGATGTCAGATTCGCTTAAAAGATCCGGAATATCGGTCCGCTTCCCCAAAAATTTAACATTCTTCAATTGAAGGTCCTGAACCTGCTTCTCGAGTTCCTCCCGCATCTCCCCGTCACCGACAATACGGACTTCTACATTTCCTAGTTTTTTCTTAAGAAGGGCAAGTGCCTCGAATAAATATTTATGGCCCTTGCGCGGGCGAAGACGGGAAACGCAGGTAATCACGACGGTGTCCCGTTGTTTCGCCGCTTTCACTCTTTCAAATTGGATACCGGTATAAACGGTTGTCATCTTTTCATCTTCTGCTCCTAGATTTTGCAAAAGAGGCCTGAATACCTCGCACAAGATGACGATATGACTGGCGTTGGTTACTGCTTGTCTATCAATTTCAGAAAAGTAGAATTCCTCTATCGATCCCTTTTCAATTAGATTGAACTTTAAGCGGCGCTGGGTCATAAAACCATGCGGAGTGAATAATAGTGGTTTGTTATATTTCTGATTTAATTTTGCCATCACCAGTGCAGTAAACCGATCTTGCGAATGAATAATATCGTATTCTTTTAAATCCACACTTTTTGCCAAAGCTTCAAAAACAGATAAATCACAATAATTTCTTAAAATTTTTTGATTATAACTCCCATAACGGTTAATAAAAAATTGTTTTGCATTCTCGGTAATCTCAGACCGAAGCTTTTTCACTTCATCCCTTGGAAATTGATTCGGGCTCAAAACATCGACCTGGTGCCCCAAATCCTCAAGCCCGCTCTTCAAAGCCGCAATATAATTCTGCAAGCCCCCCACAAACGGATATTCCCAAAAAGTTGTCATTAAAATACGCAATTTATCCTTTTGAGAACTTATGGAAGAAGGTGTCTGACACCTTTTTCCATTATCCTCCAATTGTTCCGTTATTCCATAATATTTGTCCATTTGGGTGATGAGCTGCGGGAATAAGATTTGTGTGGAGGGTGGTTTATTTTTTTGTTCTTCAGTCACTTCCAAACCCTCCTGATGATTTCAAATGCTTCGGCATATTCGACACCGACCGTCATCCCGCGGACTCGAGCCAAATAGGTGACTCCCTCATAAGAACGTGGATGAGGATAAGGGCGCATTTCTACATCATAATGCTTTAGGGCACTGATTTTATCATGAATGGTATCGGATATATCGACAAAATAATTAGGTTTAAATTCCTTATCATTTGTGTGCTGACTCCATTCGCTTGAGGAAACTGTTTCGAAGCAGAGAATCTCTATCGGTCGCCTGCCGGGCAGAGGCCGGGCTGCCGTAAGGACCGCTTGAAACAGAACCTGATGATCTCGGTTTAGGTCGCCATAATGATGGGTAAAAATCATGCATGGGTCATATTGGGCGATTAGTTTTTCCACTTCCTTATTAAGTTTGTGCAAGGGAATCATTTCTAATAACAGGTTCGGCATTTCTAAAAAAACGGTTTCTTCTACCCCTAGTTGTTCGTTTGCTTTTTGCATAAAGGGCTTGATATGATTCTCCTCTTCCTTCCTCCCTTTTGCAGCAACAACGGTTACAACCTTATAGCCGTGATTAATTAATTTTTTTATTGTTCCGCCGATTCCGAGGATTTCGTCATCGGGGTGTGCTGCAACCACGAGAACTGTCTGATTCACTGTTCCACCTCACCTTATAAAAAATGCTTTCTTGTAATTATATGTAAAAAGCGTATCAGGGACAGGGACACCCGTTCAGGAACAATGAAAACGGGCAGATTTTTTGGACATTATTTGGTGAAAACTAGAGTATGAAAAAATTTGGGGGAGATGAATGATTTGAAAGTAACGGATGTGCTTGTACAATGCCTGGAGAACGAAGGTGTGGAATATATATTTGGAATTGTTGGTAAGGAAACGCTGGATTTTGCCGAATCCTTGTCAAAATCGGAGCAGATCCAGTTTGTAAATGTCCGGCACGAACAAGGTGCCGCTTTTATGGCAGATGTTTATGGGAGGTTAGCTAATAAACCTGGTGTTTGTACGTCCACTCTTGGACCCGGTGCCGCCAATCTATTAACTGGTATTGCCAGTGCCCAGCTCGATCATTCACCGGTCGTGGCCATTGTCGGCCAGGCAGGCTTGAATAGGCAGCATCCGGAATCCCATCAATTTGTCGACATCGTCAAGTTGTTTGAACCGGTCACAAAATGGAGCACGCAAATTCTGGAGTCTCAATCCATTCCAACTGCAATCCGAAAAGCTTTCAGAACGGCAAAATTAGAAAAACCCGGCTCTGCAGTGGTCACCCTCCCGGAAAATCTGGCAGCGCAGATGATCCCAAACAAACCTCTGCAGGTGCCGCCGATTCCAGACTTGGTTCCCGATATGGAGGCGATAAAATATGCCGTCCGCCTTATTGAAAATCATCTTAAGCCATTTGTCATTGTCGGAAACGGGGTCATCCGTCAGGATGCCGGGGACGCACTGCTCTCCTTTATCGAGGCCCTCGATGTCCCTGTCACACATAGTTTTATGGCCAAAGGGGTGCTGCCAAAAGACCACCCTCAGCAATATTTTACATTTGGCTTTAATGAGCAGGACAAAGTTTTAGTTGGACTAGAAGAGGCAGACCTCCTCATTGTCATAGGGTTTGATTTTGTTGAAAAATTGCCAAAGGACTGGAATCCGAAAAAGCTGCCGGTTTTCCATATTGATACAGTTCCGGCAGAGGTAAATGAGTATTACCCAGTTGAAGCTGAATTGGTCGGAAATATCAAGAAAACACTTGAAATGCTTGTGCAGCAAAAGCTTCCGCACAAAACTTGGGCCCCATCTGGCGGCCTTCAGGAAAAAATAAAGACAGCTTATCAAACAGAGCAAACCGATTCGAATTTAACGATCGAAAACATTCTTCATATAGTTGAAAAATGCACCAACGAAAATGCAATTGTGATTTCCGATGTAGGGGCCCATAAAGTTGCAATTGCCCGAACCTATCAGCCTAAAAAGCCGAATAGAACGATAATCTCAAATGGGCTGGCTTCAATGGGGATTGCTATTCCGGGATCCATTGGTGCGAAGCTTGCCTGCCCTTCCGACCAGGTTATTTGCATTACCGGAGACGGCGGAGCTTTAATGAATATTTCCGAAATCGAAACCGCCAATCGTTTAGGCCTTTCTTTTATCATCATTGTCTTAAACGACTCAATGCTCAAGCTTGAAGTCCAAACTATGAACAAAATGTTTGGAGAAAACTACGGCCTTACCTTCGGGAATCCTGATTTTGTCCAATTGGCCGAGAGCTACGGCATTAAAGGTTTCCGGATCGAAACGTTGTCGTATTTTGAAAAAGTTTTTAAAGAGGCACTTGCCTCAGAGGAAATCGTATTGATTGATGTTTCCCTCTGAAGTAACCCATGACGGGATATAAAAAGGCGGTTCCACCTTAGATCTTTTTGGTGGAACCGGCCTTGTGTTTAGGCACTAGTTTTCGCAGCATTTCCTCGTTTATGCATTACCTGTAAGCCGAATAAAAGCGCGAACGCCACCAGCCCGACAATGTCGCTTATTTTTTCCGGATAAATTAAGCATAAACCGGCAATCAAGGCGACAATCCGTTCTAACCAGTGCATTTTTCTCATCCAAAAACCAATTACACCTGCACTGATGGCAATCATTCCGATAAACGCCGTAAAGACCACCCAAATCACATACGTCCAGGTTGTATTAATCATTAGCAATTCCGGTGAAAGCACAAACATATACGGGATGATAAATGCACTGATCGCCAGTTTCGTTGACTCCACCCCTGTTCGGAATGGTTCACCTCCCGATATAGCCGCTGCAGACATCGCAGCTAAGGCCACTGGCGGTGTAATATCGGCGACAATCCCAAAATAAAACACGAATAAATGGGCTGATAAATCTGGGACCCCTAATAAAATGATGGCTGGTGCGGCAATCGTGGAGGTGATGACATAGTTGGCCGTCGTTGGAGAACCCATGCCCAATATCAGAGAAGCGATCATTGTCAAAAATAAAGTCGGCAACAAATATCCACCGGATAAATCGAGCAAGCCATTCGCCATTTTCAAGCCCAGCCCCGTCTTCGTCACCACCCCAACAATGATACCGGCGGCTGCCGTAGCGGCGGCCACTCCGAGGGCCGACCTCGCACCATCTGCCAACGCGTCGATGATTCCTTTAAAACCGATTCTGGTTTCTTTTTTAATCGCACTTACCACCACGGTAATAACGATTGACCAAAGAGCAGCGCGGATTACACTCATCCCGGACATCAACAACAGAACGATGGCAACAATAGGAAGCAATAAATAAAGCTTGCTGAATACTTCTTTCCGGTTTGGCATCTCTTCCTTTGTCAACCCGCGAAGGCCGATTTTCTTAGCTTCGAAATGAGTCATAATCCAAATTCCGGTAAAATACAGGACAGCTGGGATTGCCGCAGCTTTAGCGATGTCCCAGTAAGAAATCCCGTTTCCGATAAACTCGACCATGAGGAAGGCCGCTGCCCCCATTACCGGCGGCATCAACTGTCCCCCGGTTGATGAGGCTGCCTCAACTGCCCCGGCAAATTCCTTTTTATAACCAAGGTTTTTCATCATCGGGATTGTAAAGGCCCCAGACGTTACTACATTGGCGACAGAACTACCGCTGATTGTTCCTTGCAAGGCACTTGAGAAAACCGCCACCTTGGCCGGCCCGCCGACACTTCGTCCCGCAATCGCAATCGACAAATCGTTAAAGTATTCGCCCACCCCTGTTTTAATTAAAAAAGAACCAAATAATAAGAACAAAAAGATGTAGGTAGCAGACACCGCAATCGGTGTTCCCAATATGCCTTCCGTCGTAAAAAACATCGTTTGCACGAGACGGTCCAATTCCAAGCCGCGGTGCGCTAAAAAGCTGGGCATGTAAGGACCGAAAAGTGCGTACACCATAAAAACTATCGCAATAATCGCGATGGGCAGACCGACCGCTCTGCGGGTTGCTTCCAACACCAATACAATCGCTGCTAAACCTACATAAAAGTCTAGATCAGTAAGCATACCAGCCCGTAACACCAAGTCATCGATCATGAGCGGCCAATAGGCGCCAACAACGACTGAAATGGCAGCTAAAATATAATCGTACCAAGCAACCTTATGCTCTTTCCCACGTTTTTTCTTACTGGCCGGAAAAAGTAAAAAAATAAGCGCTAATGCAAAACCTAAATGAATAGACCTCTGCAGCTGGGCAGTTAACACTCCGAAAATTCCCGTATAGAGATGAAATAAAGAAAAGGCCAACAGAATGGCAAACACAATCCAGCCAATCCTACCCTTCAGCTTTCTTGCTCCTGCTTCCGGGTCGTATTTTTCTAAAAGCTCCTGCTGTTGTTCTTCAGACAGTGCTTCTTCATAAGTACTCAAGGATGTTCACTCCTTTCCAAATTTGAAATATATTCAGTTTCCGTATTTCTACATTAACGACTGTTCCCGGTTTAATGGTATGCGCTAAAGGATATTCCTTATGATTAAAAATGACGCGGTGATTGGCCCGAACCTGTCCGATTCGCAAATAAAAGGATGGGAAAATTCGTTTCATATCCTTGATGTAATACTTTCCGTTGAGTTGTTCAAAACGTTCTCCCTTATCGGCATTTGCCGGCATTCCGATTGATGTATCCTCATACTCTAATTCATATTGCTGAATTTGCTGGTCAGCAGTGATTTTGTAGCTTTCCACTACGTCAGACAGGTGGATTGAATGGGTGTACTTAATTTGAAAGGTGGATTCATTGTTTACTAGAATAAAAGCGGCTTTGGCACTTGAATGAACCGGTGTGAACACAAGCGCCTGCCGGAGTGGAATGAATGCTATTACAAGCATAGCGATAGATAAGCAAGTAGCTAGCACAATGAATATTTGTGCTATTTTATTAATTTTCATTTTTCCTCCTTAAATAATGAAGAAAACGAGACCGGCTAGCGTATGCCAGAGCCGGTCAATAATTGTGAACAAGATAGTTTTATTGGGCCTTGACGCCTTTCTCATCAAAGTATTTTTTTGCTCCCGGATGGACATCAATCCCTACCCCATTTAGGGCATTCTCCACTTTAATGAGCTTCCCTTTGGCATGGGTCACTTTATCGAGATTTTCAAAAATGGCTTTCGTGATATCGTATACGACTTGCTCTGACAGATCACTTCTTGCTACAAGCATGGCCTGGACAGCTACAGTAGAAACCACAGAACTGAGCCCATAAGTTCCGGATGGGACTTCATCCTTGATATAGTATGGATACTTTTTAATCAGCTCGTCGATTTTATCCTGGGCAATCGGGACAATCACCACGTTTTCTGTCGCGGATAGGCTCTCTACAGCTCCGGTTGGCGTACCTGCCGTTACGAATGCTGCATCAATTGTCCCGTCCTGAATTCCTTGGGTAGATTCATCAAAGGAAAGGTCCTGCTTTTGAATATCATTGAAGCTAAGGCCATGTACTTCGAGAATTTGCTCTGCATTTGCTGCTGTTCCGGAACCTGGTGCTCCCACAGAAACTTTTTTCCCCTTCAAATCTGCTATGGATTTGATACCTGATTTCTTAGTCGTGACAATTTGAATGGTTTCCGGATAGAGGGTGGCAATAGCCTTAATATTTCCGACCTTTTCCTTGAACATCAGCTTACCTTCAACAGCATAAGCCGCAATATCGGTCTGGGTGAAAGCAATTTCTCCGTCACCATTTTTTAAGGTGTTCATATTTTCCGCGGATGCTCCTGAAGTCTCAGCGTTTGCCTCAATTCCTGTGGCATCCTTAATAATCTTGGCAAAAGAACCGCCCAGTGGATAGTAGGTCCCGCCTGTTCCACCGGTCAAAATACTGATGAATTTTGGCTTCTCTTCTGCTTTTTCACCGCCGCTTGTCCCGGTTGTGGTCCCTTCCTCCTCCTTCGTGCTGGAACCGCATGCTGCCAGAATCATAGACATGACCACAACAAAAATCATAGAGAGAAGAAACTTTTTCTTTTTCAATTGTAGATCCCCCTTTAAAAATTTTCTGTCTGTCGTAACTATCTTTATTAAGTAGAAGGAGGAAACTTGTCATTTCTGGTTAAATTGGTTCTTTAGTCCTAATTTATGATTATGGCTATTCTATTTCGGATAAAGTAATGATAGGAAAAAAATAGACTGTTATAAATAACAGCCAATAAAACGAGGTTGGTAATATGGTTCGAACGATTAAACAAAAAAATAAGAAAGAAGTTTATTCTACTCGAAATGTCTGGTCGGGCTTCCTGTTTGGTATTGGATTGGTGGCATTTATAGATGAGACTTTTTTTCACCAGCTTCTCCACTGGCATCACTTCTATGACAAATCCACTACTGGCATTGGTCTGGTTTCTGATGGACTTTTCCATGCGTTTAGTTGGATTGCGACTGTAGGGGCATTGTTTATGGTGGCAGATCTGCGCCGCCGGAACGCATGGGAGACAACAAGATGGTTAGCTGGTATGTGCCTTGGTGCAGGTTTATTTAATCTATATGATGGCATCATACAGCACAAACTGATGAAGCTTCACCAGATTCGCTATAACGTTGAAATATTGCCCTATGACATCGTATGGAACGTTCTGGCAATAATGATTATAATCGCAGGCTTCATTCTTCTGCATCGGGCACGGAGAAAATCTTTGCCTTCAGGAGAAATGACAGAAAATGCACTCCAATAATCATGTTACTCATTATTTGGACGATACATTTTTACAGGTTGTCCTTTTATTGCCGCTCGTGTTGGTATTGTTTTTGTATCTGTTAGCAGTTTCCCTATTAAAATTTCGAAAAAAAACATGGCCGTTGAACCGGACATTTTTCTTTGTTTTAGCTATATGTTGTGCTGTTGCCGCGGTTAGCGGACCCTTAGCTGTGCGGGCCCATCAGGATTTTACAGCACATATGCTCAGCCACCTGCTTTTGGGCATGCTGGCTCCCTTATTAATGGTAATAGCGGCTCCGATGACAATAATTTTACGAACATTAAACGTGAATGCTGCGCGAAGACTTGTTTCCTTTTTAAAAAAGAGATATTTTCTGTTTCTTAGTGATCCGGTTGTTGCATCCCTGATAAACGTCGGAGGACTTTGGGTTCTTTATACAAGTGACCTTTATATGGCTATGCATAAACACACCCTTGTTTACGTGGCAGTCCATTTACATGTCTTTCTGGCAGGATATCTGTTTACAGCCGCGCTAATTTGCATAGACCCGGTAGCGCATCGAAAGAGTTTCATATATCGGGCAATCGTTATGGTTCTTGCTTTTGCCGGGCACGGAATCTTATCGAAGTATATTTATGCTTACCCGCCAGACGGAGTAGCGGCTGCTCAGGCGGAAGCGGGTGGCATGCTCATGTATTATGGCGGTGATGCTATCGACCTGATCATGATTATTATTTTTTGCCATCAATGGTATAAGGCAGCCCGTCTTCCTATTCCCAAACAAAAATTGGCGGCAAATTCCCCCTGAAAATAATTGGAGAAATGCCGCCAATAAAGTATTAAATTATTTGATTTCTTAATTTTCCTATCCCCGTTATTTCTAGTTCCACCGTATCCTCTGGCTCTAACCATCGGTGAACCTCTGGTCCAAGCTCGAGGAGGCAGCCCGTTCCGACAGTGCCGGATCCAAGGATATCTCCAGGGTAGAGCGTGACTCCAGCCGATGCCCTTTCAATCATTTGCCCAAATGAGTAATAGAGATCTTTAGCATTTCCTTTTGATAGGAGTTTTCCATTTACTTTGGCCGTCATCGTTAAATCAAAGCCGCGGCCGGAGCGATATTTTTCAAGCTCATCCTTTGTGACGATGACAGGTCCTATGGTTGTCGCAAAGTCTTTCCCTTTTGCTGGCCCCAGACCAATTTTCATTTCCTTCTGTTGCAGGTCACGTGCTGACCAATCGTTAAATATGGTGTAGCCGAAAATATAGTCTTCAGCTTCCTCTGCCTTGATGTTCTTCCCTTCCTTACCAATGATGCAGCCCAGCTCCAATTCATAATCCAACGCGAAACAGCCGGGAGGACGTTCTATTTTTTCATTGTGGCCCGACAAAACTAAATGGTTGGTAAAATAAAAGGCAGGTATTTCATACCATTCTTCGGGTACCTTGCGGCCTGTTAGTTTCCTTGCATTCAACACATGCAATTCAAAAGCCATAAAATCCCTTACACTTGGCGGATTTGGCAGTGGAGCTGTTAGTGTAACTTCGTTTAACTGAGCAGATGGCTCCGCAATGCCCTCCAAACTCTTCAAAACTGGCAAATATCCGGAATAGTTCTTAATTAACTCTAATAGATTATCAGGCAGCTCACCGTTGCTAACAAGATTAATATCATAAACGTTCTCATCCTTAATCCAGCCGGCTTTTTGGGTGCCGTTTGCATCAATAAATGTTATAAATTTCATTCCTATTGTCTCCTTTATTCAAAAATGGCAACTGGTCTCGCCCAGCCTGCGCTGGCACCTGTTATTTTGACTGGAAAAACCGCTAATTTGAAGCCGAATCGTTTTGGCAGTAAATCCAAGTTTGCCAGTTTTTCAATTTGGCAATATTCTGCTTCCTTTCCGACAAAATGGGCCGCCCACAGGACGCCATCACGCGGATTTTGCTTATAATCGGCAGCCTGATGATAAAGCGGAATGTCCCAGCCCCAGCCGTCTGTTCCCATTACTTTTATTCCTTTTTGAATGAGCCAGCGTGTTGCATCCGCTGATACGCCTGCATGCATTGCTGCATAGTTTTCTTCGAAGTATTTTTTATCGGCATCAGTTCTTATCAAGACAATGTCATAAGGTTTCAGCTGATAGTTCATTTCTTGCAATTGTTTTTCTAAATCTTCTATTTGGATTTCAAAGCCCGGCTGTCTTTCGCTAAAGTCAAAGAGAACACCATTGCCATAGAACCATTCAAGAGGCAGTTGGTCGATTGTTCTTGATGGTTCTCCTGCTGTTTTGGCCGCATAATGCCACGGCGCGTCAACATGTGTTCCGGTATGTGTTGTCAGCGTGACCGTTTCTACCGCCCAGGCAGCGCCGTCCGGAAAATCACTGGCCTTTAAGCCTAGGATTTTGGCCGCCTGCTCGGCCCCTTGTTCGTGCGATTCATAGATGATTTCAGGCGGGAACGGCTCCTTTGCTCTAATATCCAATGGAACACTTAAATCAATGATTCGCAATTGGCTGCGGTTCATTTAATTACCCCTTTTCCGTAAAGGTATAGGTTGGACATTTTCCGTTTACGACTGAAATCATAACAAATATAGGTTGAAAATGTTGTCGAAATATACCAATGAGTAAGTATTGACTCATCAAAAAAAGTGTTAAGGAAATTAATCCTTAACACTTTTTTCAATTTATATTTTATTTAGAATGTGCCGGTTTCAGCAGGACACTTACCAACCGGTCCATCCCTTCCTGAATCCGTTCAGGTGAAGAATGGCTGAAGTTTAGGCGGAAGGTGTTATACTTTGGCTGCCCTACATAGAATGGAGCTCCTGGCACGAAGGCTACACCTTTTTCAACTGCCTGATGCAGCAATGCGGTGGTATTAATCTCTTCATTGGCTTCCACCCACATAAACATGCCGCCTTTCGGTTCAGCACATTTGAACAAGTCAGTGCCGAGCTTTGCAAGGTAATCCCGCATAATCGTCATTCGAAGATAATACTCGCGACGGATTGTTTGGATATGGGAATCCAAGTCAAAATCGCGCAGCAGATAATATAGTGCCTGCTGGTCTATACTGCTCGAATGCAAATCGTTCATTTGCTTGGCTTTCGCCATCATTTGAATGATTTCGATCGGACCGGTTACCCAGCCTGTGCGTAGTGCAGGAACAACGGATTTCGAGAAGGTACTCGTATAAACGACATGGGTACGTTGCTCATCAAGTGATGCCAGCGGCTGGTAATACTCGTCGTCATGGAATTGAATATCCCCGTATGGATCGTCTTCTAATATCAGAATATTATATTGATAGCAAAGATCTAGTAAATGCTGGCGTCTTTCCGCGCTCCAAACCTTGCCGTCTGGATTTGAAAAAGTTGGAATGACATAAACAAATTTAGGCTGGTATTGTTCCAGTTTAACCTTTAAATCCTCAGGGTCCATTCCCTCACGATCACTATGGACAGCAATTACCTCCGCCCCGTATGAGTGGAACACTTGCAAGGCTGATAGATATGTAGGGTCCTCGGTGAGAACAACATCCCCTTCGCTTAGCATGATTCTTGAGAACAAATCAATGACCTGCTGAGAACCTGTTGTAACCAATATATTTTCAGGGGAAGATGTAATTCCCTTTCGCTCCATTTTAGTTTGAATCATTTCACGAAGCGGGATAAAGCCTTCAGTTAAACCGTATTGTAAGGCGTTGTTTCCTGAGGAAAAAACCTTATCATAGGCAGTTCTTACCGCTTCCACTGGGAAAATGTCCTCGGCAGGCAGTCCTCCGGCAAATGAAATGACATGAGCCTGCTGCGTTACCTTTAGGATGTCCCTGACAGCAGATGATTCAAAGCTTTGAGTACGAGATGCAAATGGATAATTCAATGTTAGTCGCTTCCTTTTTTGAAAAATAAATAGTTCAATTTAATGTTATTTTACTAAAGCATATAATTGAAAATTGATATTATTTTAAATAGTATAATATAAAATCCTTAGATGCAAGAATTTATTTCTAAATGTTTTGAAAAATTGAAACCATTCGCTTTCCTAAATAATTTTAAAGTAGTATCATAACTTAATAGTATTAACTGAATGTTTCAGACTAACTAGAAAGGGTAATTTACATGAAAAAAGGTGTTGCACTATTAATCTTAGCCACCATTCTTTGGGGCGGTAATTACATATGCGGACGTTTTCTGGCACCGGCCCTGCCTGCAACGCTGCTAAACACGATTCGGTGGGGCATATCAACGATCCTTCTTTGGGGAATACTTGCATTTAATAAAAAAGATTTCCCTATCCTAAAGAAATGGAAGGAATTTTTGATTCTTGGGTTTTTTGGGGTCTTTGCTTTTTCAACCTTAAATTACTTAGGATTAAGATCCTTAAGTGCTTCTCAAGCTGGAATGATATCTGCAGGGATTCCGATTGCCATCTTGCTGTTTACACCGTTTGTTTTAAAGGATAAGATTCATGCCAAATCGTGGATTGGTGCTGTCATTTCAGTGATTGGTGTGATGATTTTAATTCAGGGAAAACAAGGCGGGGCATCCCACAGCTCTCTAATCGGAGAAATTGAGATTCTGTTATCCTGTTTGGCATGGGGAATGTATACCGTTCTTTTGAAACGCTACGGGAAAAGTATGGATCCGTTAACCATGACGGCCGGCGCATCCTTTTATGGCACCCTATGGAGCGCGTTAAGCTGCATAGGCACCGTCGATACGGGAATGATCCATATGACCGGTTCCGCCTGGCTTGCAGTCGTCTACGTTAGTACATTGGCTTCTGTTGTTGCCTTCTTCTCCTGGAGCGCAGGAGTAGAAATGGTTGGACCGGCACTAGCGGCGCCATTTATCAATTTACTGCCCGTTTGGACCGTTGTATTTGGTGTTTTGTTATTAGGAGAGAGCGTGTCCTTGGCAACCCTGCTAGGAGGCATCATAACCATTATAGGTGCTGTTCTTGCAACCTATCAAACTCCAAATAAAAGTAAGAAAAGGGGCATGACCCGCACTGCCTAATGCACAGCGGCTTCATGCCCCTTCTTAATTTATTAGTCGTGGAAATTAGTTCCGTCTGTTACAGCTTTAATGATTTCAGCACGGATAACGTAGTCTCCGAAGTGCTCTCCTTCATTTCGTTCCTTCGCATAACGGCCAAGAAGGACGCTCAATTCATTTAGAATTTCTGCTTCACCAATGTTCTCACGATACATTTTGTTCATACGGCTGCCGTCAAAAGCGCCCCCAAGATACAAATTGTACTTTCCGACCGCTTTTCCGATCAGCGCGATTTCTGACAGCGCCGGGCGGGCACAACCATTCGGACAGCCAGTCATGCGGATCGTAATTTCCTCATCACGCAGCCCGTTCTCATCTACAATCTCTTCAATCTTATCAATTAGCTGTGGCAGGTAGCGTTCACTTTCAGCAAACGCCAAGCCGCATGTTGGCAGCGCAACACACGCCATTGAATTACGGCGCAGTGCCGTATGGTGTTTACCATCCGTTAAGCCATATTGCTCCATTAATTCAGAAATCTTTTTCTTTTTCTGACTAGAAACATTGGCAATCACAAGATTCTGATTAGGTGTTAAACGGAAATCACCAGTATGGATTTTGGCTAGTTCTTTTAAGCCTGTTTTCAGCTTGTAATCTTCATAATCTTTCACCCGTCCATTTTCAACAAACAAGGTAAAATGCCACTTGCCGCCAACGCCTTTCACCCAGCCGTAGCGGTCACCATTATGGTCAAAGTGGTATGCCTTTGCCTCATCCAAGCTCCAGCCTAGGCGGTTTTCTAATTCTGCCTTAACGGTATCTAATCCAAGGCGGTCAATCGTATACTTGAATCGGGCATTCTTTCGGACAGAGCGGTTTCCGTAATCGCGCTGAATCGAAATGGTCTTTTCAGCTAGCTCCACGATTTTGTCAGGAGTCACGAATCCGATTACTTTCGCAACCTGTGGATAGGTCGCTTTGTCACCATGTGTGCTTCCCATGCCGCCGCCGATGGCTACGTTGAAGCCAGCAAGCTTGCCGTCTTCGACAATCGCAATTAAGCCAAGGTCTTGGGAAAAGACATCGATATCATTAGACGGCGGTACAGCAATCCCAATCTTGAACTTACGAGGCAGGTAAGTAGGTCCATACAATGGTTCCACTTCTTCCACATCTGGAGTTCCAGCTACCTTCTCCTCATCCAGCCAAATTTCATGATAGGCTCTTGTACGCGGCAATAAATAATCGCTCAAATACTTCGCCCATTCATATACTTCGGAATGAATCTCCGATTGATAAGGGTTCGGGTTGCACATTACGTTTCTGTTAACGTCGCCGCAGGCAGCAAGCGTCGTCAATAGCGAATTATGAATCTCTTGAATCGTATTTTTCATGTTCCATTTTAAAATGCCATGAAATTGGAACGATTGACGAGTAGTCAGTTTGATGGTGCCGTTGGCGTTCTTATCGGCAAGCCCATCCAATACCAGCCATTGTTCCGGTGTTACAACACCGCCTGGTGCACGGACACGGAGCATAAATTGATATGCTGGTTCTAGTTTCTGTTTTTGCCGCTCATTCCGAAGATCGCGGTCATCCTGTAAATAACTGCCGTGATGCTTCATCAAACGGTTGTCATCATCTGGAATACCTGCGCTCAACCGGTCCTGCATTACTTCCGTCAGCGTGCCGCGTAAATAGTCGCTTTCTACTTTTATACGCTCGACATCACTTGGCTTACCATCCGGTGCTTTTAAAATTGAGTTCACCATGTTGAATAGACTCCTTTCAAAACCAAATCAATATACGTCACGCTGATAGCGTTTTAGCTGCTGCATTTCGGCTAAATACTCTTCTGCTTTATCACGGCTCATATGGCCTTCTTTTTCAATAATTTCAATTAAAGTATTATGGACATCATGTGCCATGTGCTTTTCATCACCACAAATATAGAAGTAAGCACCTTCCTCAAGCCATTGGAACAATTCCTTGCTTTGCTCTAACATGCGGTCTTGCACATATACCTTTTCAGCTTGATCTCGTGAAAAAGCTACATCCATTTTCGATAATACGCCATCCTTCAGCCATTTTTGCCATTCAAGCTGATAGAGGAAGTCCGTTACGAAATGTTGGTCGCCAAAGAACATCCAAGCTTTACCTTCCGCACCATTTTCCTCACGTTCCTGCATGAATGAACGGAACGGTGCTGCCCCTGTTCCTGGCCCAACCATAATAATTGGCGCATCCTGGTTGACAGGAAGTTTAAAGTTTTCGTTTTGCTGGATGAAAATCGGCAAGGTATCTCCTGCTTCAAGACGCTCCGCTGTTAAAATCGAGCAGACTCCCTTGCGCTCGCGGCCATGTGCCTCATAACGGACAGCGCCAATTGTCAAATGTACTTCATCCGGATTAGCTGACAAACTGCTAGCAATGGAATAAAGTCGTGCTGGAATTTTACGTAATACGGATACAAACTCTTGTGCCGATTCTCCCCAAGCACCGAAGTCATGGATTAAATCTAGTAAATCTCTGGACTCAATATAAGTCTTTAATTTATCCTCATTGCCTGCCGCTGTAAGCTCCTTCAACTCAACATTTGTTGAGACCTGAGCGATTTTTTCGAGCAGTGGTTTTGTCAACACGGTTATTTCATAATAAGAAGTAAGCACGTCTTTTAGTGGACGGGCATCCCCTTGTTTCACGGTAACAACTTCATCCGGACTCCATGTTAATTCCTGAAGTAACAGTTCAACTAGCGCAGGATCGTTCTCTGGATATATCCCCAGGCTGTCACCCGGCTCAAAGCTGAGACCAGATCCTTCAAGCGATAATTCAAGGTGACGAGTTTCTTTATTCGAACCGCGGCCGTTTAAATTAATATTTTCAAGGACCTCCGCACGGAACGGATTCGTTCTTGAGTACACAGACTCGGCAGTTTGAGTTGTTCCTGCAGGAACTGGGGCTGGTGCTGCACTTCCACCCTGTACTTCATTCATGCTGCCAAGAACACCTTGCAGCCATTCACTTGCCGGCTCGTCAAAATCCACATCACAGTCAAAGCGTGGATAAAGTCTAGTGCCGCCAAGCTCTTCCAAACGTTTGTCAAAATCTTTTCCGGTTTGACAGAAAAACTCATATGAGCTGTCTCCAAGTGCCAAAACGGAAAATTGCAGACCGTCAAGCTTTGGCGCCCGTTTTCCAAACAAAAATTCATGGAAGGATTTTGCGTTATCAGGCGGCTCACCCTCACCATGTGTACTAGCAATAATGAGCAGGTTTTGAACCTTTTTTAAATTATTTGGTTTAAAATCACTCATCGCAGAAACGGTTGCATTAAAACCGATCCCCTCAAGTGCCTGACTTGCTTTTTTGGCCAGACTCTTGGAATTCCCAGTTTGCGATCCATAAAGAATCGTCACCTCTTTAGATACGCTTTGGGATTGCACAGGCTGACCTGCCGTTGCTCCCAATACAATTGAATTCGCAGAGGCAGCAAAATACCCGCTTAACCAGACTTTTTGCGATTCTGTTAAGCTTGGCAGAAGACGATTTAGGAGCTCTGCCTGCTCCTCAGTAAATGGACTGTTCAATACCTGAAGTTGCAAAAAATATCACTCCCCTAAGGAAAATAAGCCATTTTTGAAATTGCTTTAAGACATCATTTTCATTGAAAAATTGATTACTATTATAATAGTTTTACTATTCCTATAAGTCAAGTAGGAATTATAGAAAAACTATGCTTGCGGATATTTCATTTTCACTTTACCGAATATCTAAACATTAGTAAAATAAATATTAATTATCGAAACTATTAGTTTTCTTAATAATAAGGCGGGATTCCTATGCATTACGAAGAATTAAAAACGTTCGTCACCCTTGCAGAAGTGAAAAATTTTACAAAAACGGCGGAGCTGCTGCTAATGTCACAACCCAGTGTGAGTTTACATATCAAAAATCTTGAGAAAGAATTTCAAACAAAATTATTTCTGCGCTCTCCCAAATTCCTGCAAATCACTCCAACGGGTGAGATACTTTACGAACGAGCGAAACAAATGATTACCATTTACGAACAAACTAGGCAGGATATTCTTGAACACCAAGATTCCATAAAAGGGGAATTAATCATTGGGGCCAGTTTTACGATTGGGGAATACATCCTCCCGTCATTACTGATTGACCTACAGAAAGATTATCCGGAATTGAATCTTCACGTGGTGATCGGCAATACCGAGGAAATTGCGCAATCAGTCAAATTGTATAAAGTGGATATTGGATTAATTGAGGGGCACACAAATGAAAAGGAACTATCGGTCCACCCTTTTATGGAAGACGAGTTATTCGTGGTTTCATCGAACGACCATGAACTCACCCAAAAACAAGAAGTAACGATGGCTGAGCTGCAGAATCAAACATGGGTAACACGGGAAAATGGTTCCGGAACCCGTGAGTATTTAAATCATGTTATTCGTTCCAATGGTTTGAAGGTCAAATCCTTTTTAACCATCAGCAGCAGTCAAGGGATTAAGGAAACGCTTATCAATGGAATGGGGCTTTCACTTCTGTCCGGCAGTATCATTGACAGGGAGGTCAAGCAAGGGCTGCTATCTATTATTCATGTAAAAAATCAAACTTTTAATCGAACTCTTTCATATATATATTCGCCTATCATGGAAGAAAAGCGAAATGTGAAGACGTTTATCTATGCTTTAAACAATAAATGGCTCAGTTAATATTCTTTCCTATCCTTTTAGCAGGATTTTTCCATTAACACGATGAATATGTAAGAAAAATAAATAGAAATCTGCCGAAAAAGGATGAAAGGATGTATTTTTATGAAAAAAGTAAATGATTTTAAGATAATACGTGTGCCCGTTCCGACCCCTACTTTGCTTCCCCATATGACAACAAACTGCTATTTGATTGGGAATGGGGAGGAAAGTATCTTGGTTGACGCCGGATATGACCAACCGGAAACGAGAAGTGTAATAGAAAATGCCCTTGTTGAAAATGAAATCGCTGTCCCAAAAACGATTATTCTTACACACTCCCATCCTGACCATGCTCCTGGTGTTTGTCAGCTTATCGACTGGAATCCGGTTGTGTACTGTCATCACCTTGAAAAAGAGGAAACTCAATCAGCCATTTCACCTTGGAGCAATATTTCTTTTTTTAATGATTTGGACGTTCTTCGTGTTGCGGGTGAGGAAGTGCATATTCTTCATGCCCCTGGCCATACGGCTGGCCAGTTGAACCTGTATATTCCTTCTAAGCAAATTCTCCTCGCAGGGGATAATATCGTCGCGGAAGGAACATCCTGGATTGGCCCTCCGGATGGTGACATGGGTGATTATTTTAACACCCTCCATCGCCTGCAACAGTTAAAGATCAGTAAAATCGGTCCTGGCCATGGGGAATGGGTTACAACGCCGTATGAGCACATTGAGTTTGTGTTAAACCGAAGATTGTATCGTGAAAACCAAATTAAGGACTTGCTGAAAGAACATCAGTGTTTAACTTCTGTCGATTTAACGAATTTGATTTATCAAGATTCCATTCATCCTAGTGTGTTTGAAGTAGCAAAAAGAACAACTGAGGCACATTTAATCAAATTGATAAACGAGGAATCCGTTACACAGCATGAAGAAGCCTATATGTTAAAAAACAATCTTGTAGTCTGATCGATTAAACTCCGGCATCGAAAGCTGACCGCTTTTTACATAATGAACAATCGTTTTCAATGTATGAATCGTTGGCGGTGCTAATGGAATTGTTTCCTCTTCATATCGAGTTAGAGCTTCTTGGGGATTAATCCATAAAGAATCATCAATTTCATTTTCATCTGGTATTGGCGTTTGACCCTCAGGCAGCCTGGCCAGGAAGAATTTTGTATCAAAGCGAATTTTGCTCTGACTAGGTGTGACAATTCGGCCAAAATAAGTTAAGGATTCTAGATTCAGATAAAGCGCTTCCTTTTTTAACATGTGTAAAAAGGAAATTTCTCCTTTAATTAACAGACGGCGGTATTCCAGGGCGGTATCTTCTTCCAAAAGAACTGGGGTACCGTCGACTGTTTGACAAAGAAGAATGCCTGCTTCCTCAAATAATTCACGTGCCGCGGCGATATAGTAAGACTGGCTTATTGATTCATCCCGCTTTTCGTTTTTTATATACTCATCATCATGGATGGCATCGCTATCATCTACCGCTCCCCCGGGGAATACATAAATACCTCCCATAAATTTCATCGTTTTCGGTCTTTGTGTCAAGTAAACTCTATTGAGATGATCCAATAACACGACTGTGGATGCAGGTCTTGGTGTAACCTCCATATTTCTACCACCTTTCTGTTATTTATAGTTTAATTACATCTATATTCAACCAACCGAGCAAATTTCCCTTCCTTTTTCCATAAGAAAGAGCACACTATTTTTTAGTGTGCTCGAAAAGTGTTTATATGGCTGGTGCTTCCATTCCCATTTGGCCCCATTCTTCTCTGGCAGGACCATATACACCAGGCACCTGAAGTCCGGCTTGACGCATTAGCACGGTCATCTGGCCGCGGTGATGGATGACATGCTTGATGAGAAGACTTAGAGTAACTGCCTTTGGCATCGTCATCCCAAAAACATCTTTCATATCTTTTAACGAGTCATCGGTCCACTGCTGCTGGACTGCTTCCACGGTGTCGGCACTTACCTTGCGAAATGCATCAGCGATAGTTTTGGCTGAAGTTGGGACTGTTCCTTCGTTTTCAACCTGGGCTACATTGATACCGAATTCCTTTAACATTCCCGGTGTACTGGCAACGATATGCCAGGCAATTCTCCCGAGCGAACGATCATCCGCTGACACCATTTGCTGAAGGGAACCATCGGTCAACGCATCCATGATTTTTTGTGTAGACCCCGCCTCTTGGTTCCATTCCTGCACGAATTCTTGGATTGATGTATACATGAGTATTCCTCCGTTTTGTTGGTCATGATTTACTACCTATATCATTATTACCAAAATGTGGTGGTTCATGTATGTATTTCTTTTTCAAAAAAAGATTAACGAAGCTTGTCTATTAGAATATAATTTTAAAAGTGGTTTTAATTTTTTCTAAAAGGAGAAATATCAATTGCGGATTCTTGGAGCGATTACAGCTTTCTTTGTAACAGATTTTTTCTTTCATTTAATTGATGCTTTAGCCATGGGGCTAAAAGCGGAAACGCAAGCCCAGCGGATTGGCGCAGTGTTTTTTGGGATGCTGGTGCTGTTAATTCTAATGGCAATCTTTTATCGGTTCTTTTCGCGGTCCTTCTTTAATGGATTTACCGTTGCCGCAGGGCTGTTCTTGAGTTTTGACATTGTTGTCTTTCATTGGATTTTCCAGCTACACCGGATCACCAATGGACCGGAAGCCAATTGGCTGGAGCCGTTGTTTGTTGTCTTTGGTTCCATTTTTGTTTGGTTTGGTATCAAACAAGAAAGATCTGCTGTCACTAGCAAGCATAATGGTGTACCATTTTCTTAATAAAAACCGCCTGGATTGTCGTCCAGGCGGTTTTTGTTAACGCTTCGGATATAAAATCTCATCTATTATCCCATACTCTTTAGCTTCTTCAGCGCTCATGAAGAAATCGCGGTCTGTGTCTTTTGCTACTTTTTCAATCGGCTGGCCGGTTCGCTCCGCGATAATTTGATTGATGTGCTCGCGGAGTTTTAAAATGCGGCGAGCGGAAATTTCAATTTCTGTTGCCTGTCCTCTAGCCCCTCCCAACGGCTGATGAATCATAATTTCACTGTTTGGCAAGGCAAATCGTTTCCCTTTTGTTCCGGCAAGGAGCAGCATAGCGCCAAACGATGCCGCCATACCGGTACAGATGGTTCTGACTTCCGGCTGAATGTATTGCATGGTGTCAAAGATGGCAAACCCAGCTGATGTCGATCCTCCCGGAGAGTTAATATAAAGGGAAATTTCTTTTTCGGCGTTATCCGCCGCTAAAAATAAAAGCTGGGCGACTACGCTATTGGCGACATGATCATTGATTTCATCGCCAATGATGATAATTCTGTCCTTTAACAAGCGCGAGTATATATCATAGGATCGTTCGCCACGATTCGTGTTTTCAATTACGTATGGAATTGTACTCATAATAACCGTCTCCTTATAAGCAATTTGGCTAGGCAGCCATGCAGAGAGTGCTTGAAGGAGAATAGCTTTGAATAGACTTTGCTTTTGGAATTTCGCTGATAAATAAAGGCATTGCTTCAATAAGAATAGTTGGATCTTCGTTTTTTAATGCCTCATAAAAGAGTTCTGATAAATGCTCACGTTCATCGATATTCCAGTATGGTTCTACGGTCTGGAACTGGTCTTCCTCTATTTTATTCAGCCGATTTTTGGCTCGATGCAAGTTAGCCTTTACCGCCATTTCTGTAGTGTTTAGGATTTCGGCAATTTCCTTTATTTGATATTGAAACGCTTCTTTTAATAAAAAGATTATCGATTGCTTTGGGGTGAAATGATTGATGAGCATCTCAACAGTATTGAATAGTTCATCCCGAGGAGCGTTGAGGCATGCACTGGTAAATTCAGTATCCTCTTGAATGCTTTCCTTTTTTCTTTTGCGAATGACGTCCACCCAGTGGTTATAAGCAATTTTATTTAACAGGGCGGGCGTTACGCTTTGCTGTTGATTTTCATACTTTAATGCTTTTAGATAGGTTTCATGTGCAATATCGTCGCCATCCCAAGCGTTTTGAGTAAGAAAGTGACAATACTGCTTGAGTTTTGGATACTGCACCTGCCAGTATGAATCCGCTAGTTCATCGACTTTCGGGTTAAGCTTGTGTAACATGATTTTCACTCCTTTTGCACTCTCTACACAATAAACGGATATGGGGAGACGAAAAGATACGGGGTTGGAAAATTCTTTTATAAATTTAATTTATCATATTCGAAAATGAAAGTAATAACACGATATACATAAAAAAACGCCATTTCTGGCGTTTTTCATGACAATTGGTTGTTATTTTCATTAATCATCTCTTTAACATCTTGAGAAATTTTATCGAAGGTTTGGTTTACTCTATTCATAATAGCTTCATTATCTGTTTCTTTTGTTTGGTTTTCGGAAATTTGGTTATGCTCTTTTTCCATAAAATTCACCTCCACTTTTAGAGTGCTTCATTATGGAAAAATTTATTACACACCAAGGCCAAGATAGACTAAAGTTAACATAATATTATTATAAAAAAGCAAGCACTATTAACATAAATAGTGCCCCGCAAAGTCAGTTGTATTTTATTTATGAAACATTAAAAATCCCGCTTCCATATTATTTAGCAAAGTAAATAGTAAGGACCTAGCTCCAGCTATTGATTTTTTCTGCTTTAGCCAAGCTACGGGCTCTTGGATATAGCGGTCAGGTGTGATTTGATCTCCAAAGGTACCCTGAAGGAATTCAATAATCTCCTCTGAAAACTCAGGATGAAACTGCAGCCCAACCACCCTTTCTCCAAAAGCAAAGGCCTGATTCTTGCATCCTTCACTTTGTGCGAGGTTCTTAACACTTTTTGGCAGGTCAAAGGTATCTCCGTGGTACTGGAACGCATGAAATGTAGAAGGCACTCCGTTAAAAAGGGGTATTTCTCCCGATTCAGGAGTTAGCTCAATTTGATGCCAGCCGATTTCCTGATGGGTATGGGGATATACGTTACCTCCCAAAACATCAGCCAAAAGCTGCGCCCCTAAACAAATCCCCAGCACCCATTTATCCTGATTGATCGCTTCTTTAATAAAATTCTTTTCGTCCACAAGCCATGGATAAAGCTCCTCCTCGTATGCTCCCATTCTCCCGCCTAGAATCACCAGCATGTCAAAATCGTTTATTGAAGGAAACGCTCCATTTTCATAGACAAACGTGCATGATATATAATGATTTCTTTCCAATGCCCACTCTTCAATGAAGCCTAAAGTAGCCAATGGATCATTCTGTAAGTAATGTATTCTCAATACTCTTCTCCCTTGCTTGGTTTAAGAGGTTTCTTAAAATCTGGCAGAAAAAAGATTTCGTTCCCAATTGCTTACATATCGGGAATATTTGTCCCATTCTGTTCTCTTTATCTTGATAAATTCTTCCCAAATTGATCTGCCGATAGTTTGGGCCAAAACGGAATCCTGTGCCAAATAATCAACCGCTTCCTTTAAGCTTCTTGGCACCCAGCTAATATTTCTTTCCTTCAATTGGAACTCGGATGCAGCACTTACATCGAAATCTACCGGTTCGCCAGGATCAAGCTGGTTTTGAATCCCCCTTAAACCTGACGCTACCAAACAAGCCGCTAAAAGATATGGGTTGCATGTTCCATCCGCACCACGATATTCAAAACGTCGTGCTCTTCTTTTCTCTGGAATACGAACTAATACCGAACGATTTCCTGAGCCGTAACAGATATGAGCAGGTGCCCAGGAACCTGGCTGCATCCTTTTATAGGAATTAACGCTAGGTGCCCCAATTGCTATTAAAGAAGAACCATGCTTTAAAAGTCCGCCGATAAACTGATAGGCTTTTTCAGACATATCAAGTCCACGCTGGTCTGTCGGATCTTCAAAAAGATTTTCCCCCGCTTCATCGTAAAGGCTGATATGGACATGTAGTCCGCTGCCGGCTAAGTGTTGAAAGGGCTTAGGCATTAAGGTCCCGACCATTCCTTTATCGCGGGCAATCTGCTTGAATAAATGCATGAAAGTGACTTGGTCATCTGCCGCTTTTAAAGCATTGGTGTATTTTAAATTGATTTCAAGCTGGCCTGGTCCATATTCACTTGAGATTTGCTCAGTTTTAACTCCCATGCCTTCAAGGGAATAAACAAAGTCTTGGATGAAATCCTCTTGCAAATCGGCGCCTTCGGATGAGAAACAATGGCTGTTATCGGCAGGAACCAGCTGTCCATCTTGGTCCTTCAAAAGGTAAGCCTCCTGCTCGAAGGCCATGTACATTTTTCCGCCAAGCAGGGTTTCTACCTCATTTAACAGCCTTTTTAACGCCCCTCTTGGACAGCCGTGCCATGGTTCTCCATTATTATCAACTAGGTCACACAGCATCCGGGCAGTGTTTTTTCGGTATGGAAGGATAGCAAAGGTGCTTGGATCCGGAACAGCGAAGAAATCTCCATCATTCGGACCATATGCCGGGTTTGGAATATATTCATCAAAAGTATCAAAGCTCATAATGGCTGAACTAAAATTGACTCCCTTTTCCATTGCATCCTCAAGCTGTGCCGGGCGGATTGTTCTTCCACGAGTCACCCCAGCATAATCTACGAATTCCACACGGATAAATTCAATCTTTTCTTTTGCTACGATATCAAGAACCTTTTCTTTTGTAATCATCTTTATTCGACTCCTTTATGCAATCTGTTCAAAATGACATAGGTGAATAGCTCGACCCCAATGGGAATGATCGAGTCATGAAACTCAAATTGAGGATGGTGTAAATCAAAAGCTGGTTTCCCCTCCTGAGCGACTCCCAACCTAAAATATGTACTTGGAACTTTTTCAGCAAAAGCCCCAAAATCATCCGCACCCATCGATGGCTCGTTCAATTGGAATACCTTTTCAGGTCCAAGAAGCTCTTTTGCACCTTCCTCTAATGCTTTCGTCACCCAATCGCTATTGATAACCGGAGGATGGCTTTCTTTATAGTCGACGATTGCCTTACCGCCAAAGACTTGGGCGATATTCTGGCACATTTCTGTTACTTGTGCAGCTAATCGTTTTCGAGTCTCACTTGTAACGGCCCTTGTTGTCCCTTCCATTATTACTCTGTCTGCCACAACATTGCTTGCTGTTCCCCCGATAATTTTTCCGACATGTACCACAACTGGTTCTACAGGGTTGCTTGCTTTTGTGACTAACGTCGGGAATGCCTGAAGAATCTGCGACCCTATCGTAATCGCATCAATTGCTTGATGCGGCCTTGCACTATGGCCGCCTTTTCCTTCTACGATAATTTCAAAATCGTCGCAGGAAGCGGTAATTGCTCCATATTTTACACCGACCGTCCCATGCGGGAGGTGAGGCCACAAATGAAGAGCCAGCATGGCATCAACAGACGGATTTTCTAAGACTCCTAGTTTAATAAGTTGCTCGGCAGCCCCATCGGCTTCCTCTCCTGGTTGAAAAATGCAGCGGACTCTCCCAGACAATTGACTTCTTAAACGATATAACTGATAAACCGTTCCAAGGAGAATCGTCGTATGGCCGTCATGGCCGCACGCGTGCATAACCCCTGGGTTCTTCGATGAAAAATCGAGACCGGTTTGTTCGCGGATCGGAAGGGCGTCAATATCCGCCCTAATACCGATATGTGACCCGTCGCCGTGTTCCCCGATAATATCTACGAAAATACCAGTTTCACCAATCGCTTGATAAGGTATTCCCCACTCTTCCAGACAGGAAGCAATAAAGCGGGAGGTCTCAAACTCCTGAAAGGAAAGTTCAGGATGCTGATGGAGATGACGGCGTATTTCAAATAGTTTTGTTTCAAGGTCTTTTCGTACTGCCAATTCCTTTTTGGTAAGCACTGTTGAATGCCCCCTTACATTGTTGTATCTTTACTTGAAGTGTTTGATAGATTTTTAGACTTATTAAATAACTTAAATAGCACATACAGGACTACCATGCCAATTGCGCCCCGAACCAAGGTCATTGGCGAGCCGATAAAGGTTCCGTAGAAGACGATTCCAATTCCCACGAAGCCAAGAACCGGGAATAACGGATAGAGAGGTTGTCTCCAAGGGAGTTGTTTGACCTCTTGCAAAGCTTTCTTTCGATATAAAATTCCAGCAATAAGTGCTAATGTCCAAGAAACCAGCCAGGCTAAAACCAGTTGAGTGGAAAGTTCAACATATAGGAAATCAGGATTCAACACCCCTAAAACAACTAATCCTACAGACAACGCCCAAACCACGATAATTCCGTAAACAGGTGTACCAGTCTTAGGGTGAACATACGCAAAAAAGGAAGGTAAAAATCCGCTCTTTGCCTGTGCATAAAAAATCCTTGATGATGCATAAAGTGTACCCATTAAAATACAAGTGGCTGCCGCAATCCATGCCGTCATATTCATGATGTAGGCACCGGCAACACCAAATACCATTCCTGCCGCTTCGGTAAATGGAGAACTATCCATGGTAATTTTGTCCCAAGGAATTAATCCCTGCAATACAGCCTGTGCTGTCGAATACAAAATAAGGAAGGTCAAACTAGACCAAATTAACGCTTTTGGCAGATCCTTCGGATTTTTCACCTCTCCTCCAGCAGTTGCCAGCGTAACTGCCCCTAAATAAGCATAGGTTCCAAGTGGAATTGCTGACCAGAACCCATCCATTCCGTGTGGTAAAAATGGTGTGAAGTTTTCAAAGTTCATATCTTTGATGCCGATGATTGAGAAAAGGGCCATGACAAGCGTCATAATCACAACGAGAATCAACTGTGTTCTGGCAGCGATTTCTGTTCCGAGAATATTCAGTACAGCAAAAAGGGTAATAAAGAAAATGGCAAAAAACATTGGCCATAAGTCACCTTTTAGCTGCGGGAAAAACCACATGGTAATTTTCCCCAATGCGAGCCCAACACTTCCTCCGGCAATAACCCAGCCGAGTGCAAAGGTGAAACCTGACAAAAAGCCCCACCATTTTCCCATAAAGCGCTCGACCCATGTAGACATGGCTCCTGCAGTCGGCATTCCGACAGCCAGCTCCCCTAGCGCAATCATCAAGAACAACTGCGACATTCCTGCTACACCATAGGCTAGAATCGCTCCAGGTCCCGCGGTCGCAATCCCCTGCCCCATCAATAGGAAAATCCCATCGCCGATAACGGCACCTACACCCAGTGCCCAAATGGACCAGTAGCCAAGCTTTTTCTGTGATTCAAGCCCTAATTGATTATTGTTGCTCATCCAATCGCCCCCTTTAAATATTTCTGATAAACATTTTCAAAATTACGGAATAGTACCATTTCTCCAATGACTCTTGCTGTTTCGGCATCCATATAATCGGATTCTACCCAAGAGGTTAAAACCTCTTCGAAGCACTCCTTAAATAAATGAACACCAAGCCAGTTCATTTCCGGTACCGTAAAGGCGTCTGAACCGTACATCACCTTATCAAATGGCGCAAATTCAAATACCTGTGAAATAATTCGCTTGACCCCGTGGCCGCTAAATGGATTCTGCAAGGAAATATCCATATAAACATTAGGCAGTATACTGACAATGAAGGCCGCTTCTTCCACCCAAGGGTATCCCCCGTGAACAAGATGTACTTTTGTATCTTGATATTTCTCATCTCTTAGCATATCTAATAGAAAACTAGGGCTTGCTTTTGGCAGCACCACTTCACCGTCTCCAACACCTGTGTGAATATGCATAACCTTGTCCGATACGGTACATTCCTCCATGGCAATATGCAAACAATAATCGCGGAAGCTTTTCACCGTTGCCCTGGTGTTCGCTCTAAATTCGGAATACTCATCGGCAGCACCCTTTTCATCCATTGGTCCGATTTCAAGACCGCTGCGGTATGCAATGATCGACTTTAATCCCACCACTCCATCTTTTTTCAATTCATTTGCTAAATCTTTACGATATTGATCTTTAAATTCTGCAAAAGTTTGACATTCCTCGCTCAAACGGACCATCACCGGTTCAATTCGATAAATTTCCCAGATTCGTGCCCCGCATAAATCTGCATATTCTGATTTCAAGAGCGGGGGCTGCGGATAGCCAAAGTCTCCGACGATTCCGGTAATGTTGGCATCTTGGAAAAGTTCCCGAGTATACCTTTTGAAATCAAGCGCTCTCGCATTCCGCTGTTCCACTACCGCTTCGAGTGTCGGATCACATGAAAAATATTTTGCTAAACGCTGAATCAAAATTTGCACCCACATGTTACTTCCTGGATATGGCTGTTTAGCAACCCGCTGATAGTTTTCTGGAATTTGGTTCGGAATGACAGCAAGCGACAGCTTTCTTACAAACTCATCCACTGTAAAAGGCTCCGAATTGGCTATGTATGGATGTGCATGGACATCGATCGCTTGACAGTCCTGTAATGATACTTTCATTTGTTTCCCTCCTTGGTTGTATGAAAAATGTTATGCAAATTTTATGCCAACTTTTAATGTTCGGAAAATAGCTCGAAGAACCTTATAGTAACAAGGAAAAAATAATATTCCTCTTTATCAAAGAATGTAATTCTAGAGAAAAAATTTTTTCTATCGAAAAATATTTTTCGGTAAATCTTTTTCATTTTTATTAAAATTCAAAATATATATTTGGAACTTGCAATAATTATGATAATATTTTGAAAATGGGACCTTTCCTTTTTAAAGAGACAAAAATTTTTCGCTCATTATTTTTCATGTTAGACAGGTGATGAAATTGAATGTTGATCAGCATCCGTTATTAGAAGAAGTATGGAATCAAGCCTTTGATTGTATGATGGTTATCAATGAAGATGGAAAAATTATTTCCTTAAACCGCCCAGCGGCAAGGTTATTTCAAGGCAGTCCATCTACCCTAATCGGATCTTCTGTATTTGAACTTATTCCCTCTGAAGAGTTTGAGAGGTGCTTTCAGAAAAAGGGAAAAACGGGCATCCCGATTTCTTTGGGTACGAAGCAGTTTGTCGGGAATATTGGCTGCCATGAAAACATGGATAAAAGTATTACCTACTATTTATTCTTAAAAGACATCACTCATGGTCAACAGCTACAGGAACAAATTAATGAAATGAATAAAGTCAGGCAATTATTTGACGTTATCCTAGACCAGCTTGAGGAAGGAATTTGTGTTATTGATGAGCACGGTAAGATTCTTTTTTACAATCGGAAATCAGGGGAAGTGGATTCTTTAGAGCCGGACGCAGTTAGAAACAAACGGGTTCCTGACATCTGGAATGTGGATGAACATACAAGCACACTCTTAACGACTGTTCGTACAGGAAGGACACTAAATCATCGAGAAACACATTTCACCACAAATGGGAAACCGGTTACGACACTTGTAAGAACCGTACCGCTGCTTCTCGGGGAACAAAGGACAGCTGCAATGGAAATTTCGAAGGATATTACAGAACAAAAACAATTAGCTGACACCATTATGGAGCTTCAGAAACAAACAAAGAGCCCTTCATCCCTTCCTTCAACCCTGGCATTACAAAAGAATCATACCCGTTTTCAATTTGAAAACATTATTTTTTCAAGCCGGGAAATGGCTCAAACCATTGAACAAGCCAGAAGATCAGCGAGGTCTAAATCAAATATCCTGATTATTGGTGAAACCGGGACAGGCAAGGAATTGTTCGCTCAAAGCATCCATAATGAAAGCCCGAGGAAAAACAATCCTTTCATTGCTCAAAACTGTGCAGCTCTGCCTGAATCGCTCCTCGAAAGCCTCCTCTTTGGAACGACTGTAGGAAGCTTCACTGGAGCGGTGGATCGAGCCGGATTATTTGAACAGGCACAAGGAGGAACGCTTTTACTGGATGAGATTAATTCGATGAGTCCAAACCTTCAGGCAAAGCTTCTTCGCGTCCTGCAGGAGCGCAAAGTTCAGCGTTTAGGCTCGGCAAAAGTCATTGACATCGATGTTCGTGTGATTGCCACTATGAATGAAGAGCCGCTTGAAGCGATTTCTCAAGGGAGGCTTCGGGAGGATTTATATTATCGACTCGGGGTGGTCAACCTTGTGATTCCTCCTTTGCGTAATCGTAAGGACGATATCAGGACACTGGCCCATCACTTTATCGCTAAACATGCGAAAGCATTGGATGTATCCGTAAGCGGATTAGATGAGGATGTTTACCAATTTTTCTATCGTTATCAATGGCCGGGAAATGTCCGCCAGCTTGAGCATGTCATCGAAGGCTGCCTAAATCTTGTTTATGATGAAAACACAATTGGCTTTGACCATTTACCGCCCGTCATGAAAAACAAAATCCAGCATTATGAACAACCTTTAGCAATAGAATCACCGGTCCAGTTATCAGGGAATTTGCCGGATCAAATTGAAAAACTTGAACGCATCATGATTGAACAGGCGATGAACCATTCTGGAGGAAACATCACAAAAGCTGCAGAACAGCTTGGAATCTCAAGACAAAATCTTAATTACAAGCTGAAAAAATATCTTATTTATTCTTAAAAGGGGGAACAATTTTGAGCCAGACTTTTTTGAAAGCCGAAGATCAAGTGATTGCCAACAGTTTAAAAATCCGCTTTTACCCGATTGCTGTCCAATCCGCGAAGGGCACCCGTGTTACTGGTCAAAATGGCACGGAATATCTCGATTTAACAGCGGGCTGGGCTGTTTCAGGAATTGGCTATGGACATCCTAGGATTGCAAGCAAACTTAAGGAGCAATATGATAGACTATCATTTACTTCCCAGCTTTCAGCACCAGAGCCGACAATGGTGTCTCTTGCAGAAAAACTACTCGATATCACCCCGGGAGATTTTCCAAAAAAGGTTTGGCTTGGCCATTCTGGTTCAGACGCCAACGATTGTATCGCCAAACTCGTTCCTCTCGCAAAAAACCGGACGAGAATGATTTCGTTTATGGGATCGTATCATGGACAGACCATGGGCTCCCTTTCCCTCTCTGGGCATCCGGCCCAATCGCAATTTATCGGAAGCGGGAATGTGATCAAAATCCCATTTCCGAATCCATACAGGCCGCCTTTTGGGGAGACAGATCGCTTAACCGACCAAGTGCTGCAATACCTAGAACAAGAAGTGTTTAGAACTATCTGTCCACCGGAACATACGGCGGGAATCATCATTGAAGGAATTCAAAGTGATGGTGGATTAATTGTTCCTCCTGAGGACTTTTTGGCGCGCCTTGAATCATTATGCAGGCATTATGAGATTAGTCTTATATTTGATGAAGTGAAAGTTGGTTTAGGGAGAACAGGAAAATGGTTTTCGTTTGATCACTATGATGTGGTTCCAGATGCCGTAGTTCTCGGCAAATCCTTGGGCGGTGGACTGCCTATTAGTGCAGTAGTAGCCAGGCAAGAAATTCTTGATGTGGGCACTGGTATTCATATGTTTACAACAAGCGGAAACCCTGTTTGTAGTGCTGCCTCCCTGGAAACACTGCAAATCATCGAGGATGAAAGTTTAATAGAAAATGCACGAGTTAATGGAGAATATTTCATGAAGCAGCTCGAGAAGCTTCATGAAAAGTACGAATGGATTGGGGATATCCGCGGAAAAGGTCTTGCGATTGGAGTGGAGTTAGTGGAAGATAGATTCACGAAAACCCCTGCAGCCGCAAAAACAGCCGCTATTTGCTATCGTTGCTTTGAACTGGGGCTGCTTGTTTTTTATGTCGGTATCCATAGTAATGTGATTGAAATTACTCCTCCGCTTACCATCTCCAAGGAGGAAATTGACCTGGCAATCTCCATTTTGGATCAATCCTTTTTCGATCTGCAGGAGCAAAAAATCAATATGGATTTGGTCAAACAATACGCTGGTTGGTAAAAAAATAGGTGTCAGAACTAAGTTCCTGACACCTTTCATGGTTTCGTCGATTTATGCCAACTCCAGCGCAACCTCCATCATGTTTGTAAAAGCGGTTTGTCTTTCCTCTGGAGTTGTTTGTTCACGGCGAAGGATATGGTCGCTTACGGTTAGGATCGTCAGGGCATTTACCCCTGCATAGGCAGCGTTCAGATAAAGTCCGGCCGTCTCCATCTCCACTGAGAGAATCCCCATC
The DNA here is from genome assembly GCF_058323225.1 of Neobacillus sp. PVCKKU3. Classification (NCBI taxonomy): domain Bacteria; kingdom Bacillati; phylum Bacillota; class Bacilli; order Caryophanales; family Bacillaceae; genus Neobacillus; species Neobacillus sp. PVCKKU3. The sequence continues at coordinate 127,908 of NZ_JBLVQN010000002.1, read as the reverse complement.
TTCTGCCACTTTTCCAGTGCGGTTTGGTCAGCATTGTAGAAGATATCACTGGTCAGGATATTTCCAACATGGACTGGGAGTCCTTTTTGATCGGCCGCTTTCTTTGCTTTGTCCAATAATTCAAAGGATGCAATATTGGCGAATTCACCGGGTAAATTGTATTGGTGGACATAACGAGAGTCGGTTGAGGCCCCCATCGCCAGTACAAGATCATACAAATTCATATGATCCTGAATGGCCCCGCAGGTTCCGATCCTTATTAAATTTTTTACCCCAAAAATATGTATTAGCTCCCAAGAATAGAGACTCATGCTGGGCATCCCCATTCCTGTCCCCATGACGGAAATTTTCTTCCCTTTATACGTTCCGGTATACCCGAACATGTTCCGGACCGAGTTGAATTGTTCCGTGTTTTCCAAATACGTTTCCGCAATAAATTTTGCCCGTAATGGGTCACCCGGCAAAAGGATCGTTTCCGCAATTTCCACTCCATTTGGTTTGATATGAGGTGTTTCTTTCATCTCGTTCATGACATTTTCTCCTTTTAGTAAAGGTAATTTTTATTAAGTTCTCGCTTTTAGCCTTTTTTGATACAGCATTATTAAAATATACCATTAATAGAAATGATTCTCTATTTTTACATTAATCAATAAACATAAAGTTAATACCCTTCAATTAAGGATGTGATAATCCCTACAGTTACAATGGCAAGACAGGAATAGAGAAAGTGATGTACATCCAGAACCGTGAATCCCGCCAAAACAATCAGCCCATCTATGAAAATAATGGTTAGTGCTAGATTGATTGAAAAGCTCCTCGATATTAGTTTGGCGAGTAAATCCGTACCCCCTGTGCTGGTTTTATGACGGAGCATAAGTCCCACACCGATTCCAATGATGATTCCTCCGACCAGCGCACCGGTCAAACTTGAAACGGAAAATTCGTCTCGAAGCGGCGCAAGTAAATCAATAAATAAAGATGAAACAAGCAGCCCTTGAATGCTGCTTAAAAAAAATGCCTTTTCTTTCACCAAAGCCAATATACATATGGGGAGACTTAATAAAATCATTGAAATCCCCGTTTGAAATTTAAAAAAGTAAAACATAATTAGGGCGATTCCTAAGATACCGCCATCGATTAAATGGTTAGGAATAAAAAAACCATTTACCCCAATACCTAGCAGCAGACTTCCAACTAATGTAGCAAAAAGTTTCTCGAAAATAGTAATCACCTAGTCCAACCTTTTTAATTTTATGATATGAAGGCATCAAAAAATTAAGAATAAGCTAATTTGCAACATTTTCTGTTAAAATAGTAACTAAACCCATAGAGACACTTATAGATAACAGCGCGATTGGCGAGAATGAAATTAGTTATGGAGGTGGAAAAATTTGACTCGAATATTAGCTATTATTTCATTATTATTTTTATTTAATTATTCAGCCCCGCTAATTGAACAAAAATTAGACCATACCGATAAGGTGCAAGCAATTGATAAGATCCAATCAGAAGTCAATATTCCGGAAATCATGTCTGCGATTGGGCAAATATTTGCCCAAGTTGAACAGCTGCTGAAACAGTTAAACCTAAACTTGGAAGAACTTCCAAAGACACCAAAAAAAGAAGAACCGATTGAAAAAATTGAGCTGCAATCACCTAACAAGCAACTCCTTTCTATATCAAATATTGAATTAGGCCAAACGAAGGAACAAATTGAAATGAATGTAGGAGCAGCCAAACGGTCTTCCCTTAATGAATATGGGAGTGCTTGGTACGCCTACCACAATAATTACCATAATTTTTTTATGGTGATGTACGATGAAAACAATAAAGCTTCAGGAGTATATACGGACCAAGATTTAATCTCTTCTGTAAATGGGATTAAGCGAGGAAGCTCAAAGGACCAGGTTCATACAATCCTGGGTAATCCTCTAAAGCAAATTCAAAAAGGACGGTATGTCTATCAGTTTGAGGAAGACAGGGATTATGATGTGTATTTGCAGGATAATGCGTTTGTGACCATTTTTTATGATAAACACGAGGGCAATACCGTAACTGCGATGCAGATGATCAGAAAAGACATTGAGGATAAGAAAACTGATTTTTACACGAAAGCAAGTCCGGAATTAAAAGAGGGCTTTGAGTACCAAATGTTTGATTTAACAAATGCTGCCCGAGTGAATCATCAGCTTCCTGTCCTGACTTGGGATGAGCACGTGAGAGAAACGGCGCGAAAGCACAGCTCGGATATGGCTGTGAACAACTATTTTGACCACACGAATCTTAAAGGACAATCCCCTTTTGATCGAATGAAAGAAGACGATATTATTTTTCGTTTGGCCGGAGAAAATCTTGCCTACGGACAGTTTAGTAGTATTTTCGCTCATGAAGGGTTAATGAACTCGCTCGGCCACCGGGAAAATATTTTGCGTGAAGGATATCGATATCTTGGTGTAGGCGTCGCATTTAATAACGAGTCGCACCCTTACTATACAGAAAACTTTTATGCAAAATAACAGGTTTACCCATCCCAGTCATTACATTTTGGACACCAGTAGGCACCATAATAAAAGGAATCCAAAAGGGTTTCAGGCTATCGAAAAAAATTCGATAGCCTTTTGTTTACTTGATTGGGAGAACGTCCGTATAACCTGGGTTCGGACACTTTCTCCTTTTTTTTAATGATTTTGTCCGAAGGTTGTACAGGTTCGGACACTTCCTCCTCTTTTTCAAGTGCCTTTGTCCGAAGATTATACGGGTTCGGACACTTCCTCCTCTTTTTCAAGTGGTTTTGTCCGAAGATAGCACTGGTTCGGACACTTTCCCCTCTTTTTCAAGCGATTTTGTCCGAAAGTAGCAATAGGTCGAATACTTCATCCCCTTTTACAACTTGTACCTCCTCGAGGAAAAGAAGGTGACTGGCGCGGAAATATCAACAGGCCAGTTAGCAGGGACAATCATTAATGAATTAAACAAAAAGTAAAATTGCCGAGAAAAATCCCCTTTCTCGGCAATCTGGGGAACCTTTAAGGGTTCCTATTTTATTGATATGGTATCGTTTTAGATACCAAATTCTATTTTAATATAAGTTGCTCTTCTGTTATAGAATCTCTCTTAACCCATTTGAAATCATCTGCAATTTCGTAGGAAGCAGGTGTCATTTCCTTCAACTGTTCGAAAGTAAGTTCATCTACCATTTCTACCAGATAAAGCTTCCCATCACGGAATTTAAAAACAGCATACTCCGTAACGATAGTGTCGACGCGATTTTTCGCTGTTAAAGGATAGGTACATTCCGGAAGGATTTTCGGTTCTCCTTTAGGTGATAGATGCGTCATCGCGGCAATAACTCTTTTTGCTCCAACTACGAGGTCCATTGCCCCCCCTACACCAAGAACATCCTTTCCTGGTACTGCCCAGCTAGCGAGATCACCGGTTTCAGAGACTTGAAGTGCACCGATGACAGTAGCATCAAGATGGCCGCCACGCATAATACAGAATGAAAGAGAACTATCAAAGTAAGAAGCGTGAGGCAATGCTGTAATTGGCTGAACACCTGAGGCATTAACTAAATCCATGTTTTCCGGATCTACAACAAAGTCAGGCCCAGGTTCTGGTCCGGCACCCAGAATACCGTTTTCGGAATGCAAGGTAACAACTCCCTTTGGCAAATAATCTGCTACCAGGGTTGGAATTCCAATTCCAAGATTCACACAACCTAAAGATAACTCCTGCGCACAACGCCACGCTATATAATGCTTAACAGAATAGCTCATCTTACACTTCCTCCCTTTTGACAACGATATCAACAAAAATAAATGGTGTTACAATCTTATCAGGATCTAATTCACCAATTTCCACAATTTCGTCTACTTCCACAATCGTTAATTTTGCTGCCGTCGCCATGGCTGGGTTAAAATTTTGTGCTGTCTTTTTATAGACAAGATTACCCGCCTTATCAGCCTTATGGGCACGGATAATAGCCACATCAGCAGTCAGCGATTGTTCAAGCACATGCTCGCGTCCGTTATATGTACGTGTTTCCTTCCCACGGGCTAGATCTGTTCCCGCAGCTGTTGGGGTGAAAAATGCAGGAATCCCTGCGCCGCCTAAACGAATCGCTTCTGTAAATGTTCCTTGCGGCAATAACTTGATTTCAACACTTCCTTCACGATTCGCTTTCACAAGTTCCTTATTTGTTGAAAAGAAACTCCCTACTACTTTTTTGATGCGATTTTGCTCAAACAAATCATTCAGAATGGAAACACTGCCAAGACTATTAGTAATTAAGGTAAGATCACGCAGCTCCTCCCGTCTAACTAAAGCCCTCGAAAGATGACGCGGCATACCAGGGAAACCAAATCCCCCTACCATAATACTGGCGCCTTCGGGGATCTTCCCAATTGCCTCGTCTGCTGTTAAGAATTGCACCTTCGTTTGAATCTGTTCAATCGTATCGTTCATTCTGCATTCTCCTTATGAATTTACTGTTTTTCACTTTCATACTAACCGGTTGGTATGTTATCATGTTAAATAATAAGACAAGAAGTAATTTTCTGTCAATTGACATTTGAATAATATTTTTATCTTTAAAGAATAATAAATTTTTTCTCGTTATTCCAAGATAATTTAACTTTGAAGAGTGTCAATATAATAATACAACTATCATAAAACATTGTCATAACAATATTTTCGTGCTTTTTCGACAAAAATCTAAAAATTTTGAGTAATCTGCTAATTGCGTTGACAAAGCGAATATAGCATGTACAATAATAACTGTATTGTTATTCAATTTTCAGTTCTGAAAGGGTTTTTATTATTTAAATATTTTACATAACTATTAAACTATTGAAAGGATGTTTGAAATGAAGTTAGAAGAAGTTGCAAAACAAATCTCCACACCGTTGGATGCCCCAGCTTTCCCACGCGGGCCATATCGATTTAATAATCGCGAATACTTAAACATTGTCTATCGTACTGATATCGAGGCTTTGAGAAAGGTAGTACCTGAACCGCTTGAAATCGATGAGCCGCTTGTGAAGTTTGAGGTGATCCGGATGCCGGATGTGACCGGTCTGGGATCTTACACGGAGTGTGGTCAAGTCATTCAAGTTAATTACAATGGTGAAAAAGGCGACTATGTACACTGCATGTATGTGGATAATCATCCAGCCATAGCTGCAGGCCGTGAAGTTGGAGCGTATCCAAAAAAACTAGGCAAACCAAGTTTATACATTGATTCTGATACACTTGTAGGTACTTTGGACTATGGAACCTTACGAGTAGCAACCGCAACGATGGGTTATAAGCATCAGCAAATCGATTTAGAAGCGGCCCGTGAAGAAATTTGTAAGCCGTACTATATGCTAAAGGTTATTCGGGGACAGAATGGAAAGCCTCGTATTTGTGAGTTGGTGCGAGGAGAGATTAAGGACATTACAATCAAAGGTGCATGGACTTCCCCTGCCCGCCTCCAGTTGTTTGCCCATGCTCTTGCACCGCTGGCAGACTTTCCTGTGCTAGAAATCGTTTCGGCTTCCCATATCCTGACTGACCTATCTCTCCCACGTACAGAGTTAGTTCATGATTATTTGGCCGAAGCTAGTGTACCTTCAACTAAGGAATTAGTAAGCCAAAAATAAGTTGGTAAAAAGGATCAGACCCCATCGCTTTATACTAAAGCACCGGGGTCTGACCCTTTTAAATAAAAAAGACCAGCTGCAATTTTAGCAGCTAGCCGGTTTTCTTTTTTGGATTTTTTCTCCGGTCCAGTAAATATCCTCCCTTAAAAAACCTAGGTTCATAGGATACAATAAAAGCATGTGGTTCAAATTTTTCAATCATGGAGATCAATTCCTTTTCACGATTTCGTTTCGTGAAAATTTCCATTTTATAACGGTCTCCATCACGTCCTTCCCCAACAAACAAGGTAACTCCAAACCCATTGTTTCTAAGCGTTTCCATTAGTTCTATGTTTTTTGTTTGGGTGTTGACCGTAAAAATAATATAACCTACCGCTAATTTCTGTTCTATTTTGGTCCCGTAAATGATCCCTATGCCAAATCCAACTGCATAAACAACCATCGCTAATATACTCTGACTTCCATTAAAGACTAAAGCTAATCCAAATACATAAACAAGCATTTCCGCCATACCTAGGATGGCAGCAAGGGCGGTGAGATTTCTAACTAAAAATATGATTCGAAGTGTAAGTAACGGTACATAAATAAGCTGCAATAATAAGATTAAAAAGATTTCTAACACACGGAGCACCTCAGATAAATTGACTAATGTGAAGAAAAAGCAGCCTGCGCTGTCAAATGACAGTTATTACATATATTTTTCTATCTCAATAACCGGCAGCAACAGATAGGATGGATATTCCTCCTGATGGAAAATTGTTTGCCGAGCACATTTACTTTCAAGACTATCAATCATCGTTTTTCCTGTATTTAAATTCGCATCATAGCGCGGGAAATTGCTAGAGGATACCTCCAGCCTAATACAATGACCTGGCAGGAACACATTACTAGTAGCCCACATATCAATTTCGATTTCGACGGTATTACCCGGTGTTTGATTTGACAAACGAACAATTCCATCAGTAAGATTATAAGCTGTTCCATCTGGCAGGACATCAATCAGCTTTGCTGTGAAGTCTGTAGAAACTGCATCTGTTTGGACCCAAAGCTTTGCCTTGACTGGACCTGTCACTTCCAAAGGCTGTTCTAGAGGCTGTGATGTATAAACAAGGACATCCTCCCTTTCTTCAATGCTGCGTTGGTCCTGAGGGCCGTACGTATGAGCACCAGCAAATAATGTTCCCCCGCCTTTCGTTGGAACCGGATTTTCAGGGTCATAAATGAACTGATCATTCGGTTCGTTCCCTTGCTTTTCCCAAGATAACACACCATCACCAAACCTCGTATTGGCCTTCCCTTCGCTATGTAAATAGAAAGGCTTATAATTAGTCCGGGCTAATGGCCATTCATATTCATCACGCCACTCATTAATGCCCATGACAAAGATTTTTATTGGAGCTTCATTCACAATCCCTGTGTCTATTCCTTTTAACCAAAAATCAAACCAGCGCAGATGTAATCCCGTCAAATCTTCCTTGTAATCAATCCAGTCACCTGCGGCATGAAGGCCAAAAGACCGTTCACCAAGAGTCGATGTATACACTCCATGTCCCCAGGCACCAATTATTAATTTCTGATTTTCTCTAGCTTCAGATGTTGCTGCTTTTTCCGACATTCCTTGATAGTTTTGAATCGTCGACGGAAGGAGATTATCATACCAACCGGCAATATGATACGCAGGTACCGTAAATTGATGATATTTATGAGATATACTCATTCTTTCGCCAAGTTCTTCTCTTACCGTTTCATCGAAGGAATCATAGAATGCTGCGGCTACTCCAAGCTCTTTCAGCGGCGGCCAGTCCTTAACCGGTCTGAATCGGTACCACTCGTTAATATTGTTGTAGAAGTGCGCTAATTGCTTCATCTTTTCCGCAATAAGTTTAGGGTCTTTGTATTTCCGTTTGATTTCATCCGGCGCCAGCGATTCAAGCCCCCATGTTTCTGAGGAAGCAAGCAGAAATGCGCCGCTTTCCGTAAAGGTAGTGTCACGGCGATTGCTTAAGGTCATTACGGGTGCGATTGCTTGTAAATGCGGCGGCTGTTCGGATGCCGCCAATAATTGCGTGAATCCATAATAGGATAATCCGAACATTCCTACCTTTCCATTTGAAAAAGGTAATTTCGCAGCCCATTCAACCGTATCATAGCCATCTTCCGCTTCATGGATCATCGGGTAGAAGTTTCCTTCTGAATTATACCGTCCCCTTACATCTTGGTTAATGACGACATAACCGTTTTGGACCAAGCGGTTCGTATCCAAATAACGATGAGAGTAAAACGGCAAATCTTTGTTGTAAGGGTGCCTGGTTACTAGTACAGGGAATTTCCCATCTATATTCGGCCGATAAATATCAGCATATAGAACAGTTCCGTCTCTTAACGTACAAGGAACATTTTTCTCCACCAAAATTTGATTCGTTTCCAAATTCCTCTCTCCTTGCCTAAGTTTATTTATTGCAAAGTACTTTTGATGGTAAAAATAACTCTGTGCTGACTCATAATAAGTCAGCACAGAAAGAATTCATGTCTTATTTTCCGGTCATTGCTTTTACTTTATCTTGGTTGTTCTTAATCCACTCTTGGGCAACCTTCTCAGCGTCTTCCTTGTTTTCAATTTTGGCAATCATAGCTTCTACATCATCGATGGAAATGCTCCAATTACTTAAGAATTTATAGGCATCTGGAGCCGTTTCTTTCAGCTTTTTATTTGTGATGACGTGAATGGAAGAAGAGTGCAAAAATTCTTTGTCATCTTTTAAAACCTTTAAATCAAATTTGTTGAACATCGTGTGCGGGCGCCAGCCGAAAAAGATAACTGGTTCTTTCTTGGCCATTTTACGCATTGCTTCTGCCAGCATAGCAGCTTCTGATGAATTAACCTGTTTCATATCTAAACCGTATCCTTGAATCATTTCGTCAATGGTTTTTTGCGCACTTGTCCCTACTTCGATGGAATACATTTCATTTTTAAATTCACTTTCTTTTCCCTTTAAATCAGCAATCGAATTAATATCAGTCATATATTTCGGGACAACCCAGCCTGTTGCAGCGTCTTTATAGCTGACAGCTGTGTCTTCAATGGAGTCTTTGTATTTATCCAGATAAGGAGTATGTGCAGGAATCCAGGAATCCATAAACACATCAATATCTCCTCGTGATAAACCTGTATAGACGCTCCCAGCATCGGCATTCATTTCTTTAACGGTATATCCCATATCTTTCAAAATAAGACTGGCAACTTTAGTAGGCGGTACCGTACTGCTCCACGGAGTTAGTCCGAAAGTAATGGTTACTGATTTTTTATCCTCTTTTGCATCCTGTTTCTTTTCTTGACCTGATGTACTTGAGGATGAACAGCCTACAACAGACAAGAGCAACATGGCAATGATAAAACCTAGCAATCCCTTTTTCATCTTTTTTCCTCCTTAAAATTTGGTTTTTTGACCTAAGCTTTGCGTAATCCGGTCGAGAATAATCGCTAATACAACGATGGCTAATCCGGCGGTTAACCCAAGACCAACGTTAACAGTTGCGATTCCCCGCAATACGGAGGAACCCAGCCCTGGTGCACCAATCATAGAAGAAACGACCGCCATTGATAGTGACAACATGATGGTCTGGTTGACACCTGCCATGATCGCAGGCATTGCCAGTGGAAGCTGAACTTTAAACAATAACTGTGTTGTAGTCGACCCAAAAGCTTTCGATGCTTCCACCACTTCAGCTGGTACTTGTTTAATCCCTAAGCTAGTCATTCTTACTGCTGGCGGGGCGGCAAACACAAAGGTAGCAATAACTGCCGGGACACCGCCAAGCCCGAATAAAAGAATTGATGGAATTAAATAAACGAAAATAGGCAGAGTTTGCATGAAATCTAGTATAGGACGAATAACTTTATCAACACTCCTGCTGGTTGCACTAAGAATTCCCAGTGGAACACCGATAAACACAGAAACAATTGTAGAAACAATCATAATCCCAACTGTTTGCATCGCCGCTTCCCACATTCCGACAGAACCCATATAAAGACAGCCCACCAGAGTGAACAGCGCCAGTCCTTTTCCGGAAATTCTCCACGCCAAAATAATGAGAATAATCGCGATGATTTCGGGCGGGACAGCGATTAAAAGCTTCGTAATCATATCTATAAAGGATTGGAATACATTGCTGATTCCATCAAAAAAACCACTCATATTAGGAAGAAACCAGTCATTTATAAATTTGTTGGTCCATTCCTCTAAAGGTAATTTGAAATAGTTCACGCTGAAACCACCACCCTATCGTTGCTTTTCCCAAGGACCAATCCTGAAAGAATAGAAACCCGTGATACAATCCCCATTAACTTCCCATTTTCTACGACGGTAATTGGATATTTTGCATTAGCGGCAAGGCCAATTAAGTCATTTAACGGAGTATCAGGTTCTGATAGAGCGCTTTTAATTAAAACTCTTTCCAATGGAAGATTTTCATTAAACGCTTTAATGGCATGATCAATTGTTAATAAACCAAGATAATTCTTTTCCCTATCAACAACATAAATAATCGGTGATCCGGCTTCCTCCATTCTTCTAACCGCTTCCTGAGATCCTTCATGATAAAACATAACGGCCTCCGGTATTTTCATCACATGGGATGCTACTAAAACTTTAGAACGGTCGATATCTTGGACGAAGTTAGCAACATAACTGTCAGCAGGATTGGACAAAATTTCTTCAGGTGTTCCGATTTGAACGATTACTCCGTCCTTCATGATGGCGATCCTGTCACCGAGCTTCAGGGCTTCATCTAAGTCATGAGTGATAAATAAAACTGTTTTTCCAATTTTGCTTTGCAGCCTTAACAGTTCATCTTGCATTTCTTTACGGATAATCGGGTCTAGCGCACTAAAGGCTTCATCCATTAATAAAATGTCAGTATCGCTTGTTAATGCCCGGGCTAAACCAACACGCTGCTGCATGCCGCCACTCAACTGGTTTGGCATGCTTTTTTCATAGCCCTTCAATCCTACGTCCTCAATAATTTTCATCGCTCTAGCTTCTCGTTCCGGCTTTTTTACCCCTTGGATTTCTAGCCCATAGGCCACATTATTCAAAACAGAACGGTGTGGAAGCAGGCCAAATTTTTGAAAAACCATCCCTAGCTTTTTTCGTCTCATTTCAATTAAGGCTGTCTTATCCATCTTGGTGATGTCCTGTCCATCGATAAAAACCTCACCGGCAGTAGGTTCAATTAACCTATTAATCAATCTTATTAAAGTAGATTTACCGCTGCCTGAAAGCCCCATAATGACAAAAATTTCACCTGGTTTTACCGACAAGGAAACCTGATTTACCCCGACGGTCATTCCTGTTTTATTTAAAATTTCATCCTTTTGTTCCCCGTTTTTAAGCATTTCTATTGCCTTTTGTGGCTTTTCTCCGAACACCTTGGTCAAATTTATGATTTCGATTTTGTTCATAAGCTTTCACCTCTTTTTGTAAATTTAGCTCCAGAAAAAATTTTTTGAAGTATTTGCATTAGAAAAAAGAAGACAATTCCTTAATTATTTTTTTGATTTCATGTGCAAGCTGATCAAAGTCTTCTACTTTTTTAAAATTACTGATAATAAAAACGGTTATTACAAATTCAAGCTTTCCCAGTTTATTTTCGATGGGAAAGGACAGTCCTGTGATGCCTTCAAAATGTTCATTAATACTAACTGCATACCCTTGACTTCGGATGGTGGACAGTTCGCTGATGTATTTTTCTCTTTCGTATGTTGTATTGTCGGTATATTTTATTAAACCGATTCGGTCAAGAATCTCATTTCTTTCATTTTCAGGCATGTAAGATAGAAATAGCTTTCCTGATGCACCGGCGTTAAGAGGAAAACGTTGTCCCACGTTGATAGAGAGGCTAAATGGAGATTTTGGGTTGGTTTTCTCTATGTATATCCATTCATCGCCAATCCTTTGGATTAAACCGCAGGTTGACTCTGTCAGTTGGCTAATTTTCTCCATATAATCCTTCGCAATAGCCATGTAATCAATTAACTCAGTGGCACGGTTCCCTAAGACGATTAAATAGGGACCCAAGGAAAATTTTTTCGTTTCTTCGTTATAGAGGAGTATTTTCAAGCTGACCAAAGTTTGAAGTATTCTATAGCTAGTAGATCGATTTAGACCAGTGCCATTGCTTATTTCCGTTAAAGTCGACTTTTTGTTTTTTGGTTTTCCCAAAAATGTTAAAATATCAAAAGCATAAACAACGGCCGGAGCAGAGTACTTATGCTCAACATCATCTGTTCTCATAAGTTCACCTCACATTCAACTGATTTATTCTTTGATTGCAAAAAGTGTTTAAATGTAAAAACAAGTTCAAATAAAAAAACTGATTTTATATAAGAACTTTCATTTCATATATAGAATACTTATTTTTCAGAATATTGTCAATAATCGAATATTGACTTGTTTTGTCGTTTGATTGGAATATTTTACGACGAATTGAATACTTCGCTTTTGGTAAAATTATTTACGAGCATACTTTTCTTGCTCAAAAACTTCGTCGGGAGTGATGTATCATGGCTAGAAACAAACTATTGGTTCCTGGTGCAGGCAATGTTCTGGATCAAATGAAGGAAGAAATCGCCAACGAGTTTGGAGTGCAGCTTGGTGCTGATACGACCGCACGAGCGAATGGTTCAGTCGGCGGCGAAATGACAAAGCGTCTCGTTGCTTACGCTGAACAATCCCTGCGAAATCAACAAGGCCAATAACCTGTGATTTCAACGAAAAAAGCTGCCCCGCTGGGCAGCTTTTTTCAAACAAGTAATATCACCCGCTGATTAATTTTTAACGGATAATTTTGCTTTTAATTCTAGACGGCGGCGGTGAAGGATTGGTTCGGTATAGCCGTTTGGCTGGTCGTATCCTTCGAAGACGAGGTCACAAGCAGCCTGGAAAGCAACTGAGTCCTCATAGTTAGGCGCCATCGGACGGTAGTTGGCATCACCAGCATTTTGGGCATCAACCACTTTTGCCATCCGCTTAAGTGTCTCTACTACTTGCTCTTTCTTACAGATTCCATGATGAAGCCAGTTGGCAATATGCTGACTGGAGATCCTTAGTGTCGCACGGTCTTCCATTAAACCTATATCATTAATATCAGGTACCTTGGAACAGCCAACTCCTTGGTCAATCCAGCGGACAACATAACCGAGGATTCCTTGAGCGTTGTTGTCAAGCTCTTGCTGGATTTCCTCAGCGGTCCAATTACGGCTCGGCGAGACAGGAATTTCTAAAATATCGTCTCGTAGATCCTTAATCTCATTTTTTAATTGTTCCTGAACGCTTGTAACGTCTACTTGGTGGTAATGCAGCACATGCAGGGTGGCAGCTGTTGGCGACGGAACCCATGCCGTATTGGCGCCTGCTTTCGGATGGCCGATTTTTTGCTTCAACATTTCTGCCATTAAATCTGGCATTGCCCACATTCCTTTACCGATTTGCGCGCGGCCTTGCAGTCCTGTAGCTAGGCCATTATAGACATTTGACTTTTCATAGCTTTGCAGCCATAGCGATGACTTCATATCATTTTTGCGAATCATCGGACCGATTTCCATCGAAGTATGCATCTCGTCACCTGTTCTGTCCAGGAAGCCTGTATTAATGAAGACGATTCTTTCTTTTACTGCATAAATACTATTCTTTAAGTTTAAAGATGTGCGGCGCTCTTCGTCCATTACACCAATTTTTAAGGTATTCTTTTTAAGGCCGAGAATTTCTTCTACACGGTCAAAAAGTTCATTTGCGAATGCTACCTCTGCGGATCCATGCATCTTCGGCTTTACAATATAAATGGAACCTTTGTTGGAATTTTGATAAGTTCCGTTCCCTAGCAATGTATGCTTGGCAAGCAAACTTGTCACTACTGCATCCATGATGCCTTCAGGCACTTCATTGCCGTCCTTATCCAAGATTGCATTGTTGGTCATTAAGTGGCCCACGTTCCTTACAAACATTAGGGAACGACCCTTAAGTGAGATGATTTTTCCATCTGGCGAAGTATATTCTCTGTCGGGGTTTAATTTGCGAGTGAGTGTCTTATCACCCTTTTGGAAACTTGCTGTTAAATCACCTTTCATCAACCCAAGCCAGTTTCGGTAAACGCCAACCTTGTCTTCTGCATCAACCGCCGCTACCGAATCCTCACAATCCATTATGGTGGTTAAAGCTGATTCTAACAGGATATCTTTGACTCCTGCTTTATCAGTTTTACCGACCGGATGGCTGCGGTCCACTTGAATTTCAAAATAAAGGCCATTATTTTTCAAAAGGATTGCGTATGGCGCAACAGAGTTTCCCTGATAGCCCGCAAATTTAGCTTCATCTTGAAGGCCAACAGTAGTTCCATTGGTTAAAGCTACAGCTAATTTCCCTGATTCAACTGCATATAGAACAGCATCTTTGTGGCTTCCGCCATTCAAAGGAACGCACTTGTCAAGGAATTCTCTTGCGAATGTAATAACCTTTTCACCACGAACAGGATTATAACTTCCTTCACGTGTTGCTCCGCCGTCTTCGCTAATTGCATCTGTTCCGTATAGCGCATCATACAGGCTTCCCCAACGTGCATTTGCTGCATTAAGAGCGTATCTGGCATTATCCACCGGCACCACTAGCTGAGGGCCTGCTTTAAGTGCCACTTCTTCATCAACGTTTTCTGTTGTAACCTGAAAATCTTCCACTTCAGGCTCTATGTAGCCAATTTCTTTTAAAAATTGTTTGTAGCTTTCGGCATCAAAGTCTTTGTTTTCCTTATGCCATTTATTAATTTTGTCTTGGATTACATCCCGCTTGGCAAGTAATTCACGATTTTTTGGTGCCAGTTCTTCGATAATTTTTTCGAAATTGGACCAAAATGCAGCAGCTTCAAGATTGGTTCCCGGAAGTGCCTCATCATTGATAAATCGATAAAGGATATCAGCAACCTGTAGATTGCCCACCTTAACATAGTTGGACATGCTATAATTCCTCCTTAAAACTAGTAGTTATTTAAAATCCTAAACTATAAATGTTTGGATTAACAACCATAAATTTGAAATTAACCATTTACAGAAACCTTTATTAATACAGTCTATAATTATAAAATCTGTTATATTACACAATAAAAGATTAGCATTTTCAGAGAGTATATTCAATATTTATTTATAAATTTTCCAACAATTCAATTTCTTCATATTATTATTCTACTATGGAACTGCTATATCCTTCAGATTTAAACTTATTCTTCAAAGTGCCCAATTTGTCTATCTCAATTGAGATTTCATCGCTATCCTTTAGCCATACCTGCTGTTCTTCTGGTTTACCGAGAATGACTCCCGCTGGTGTACCTGTTAAAATGACGTCACCCGGATGAAGAGTAAAATGGTCAGAAATATAGCTTATAAGTTCCTCGCATGGAAAAATCATATTGGAAGTGGTGGAATCCTGACAAACCTCTCCATTAAGCTTCGTGACAATCCTTAAATTATTGGGATTTTCCACTTCTTCCTTACTGACAAGATACGGACCAAGCGGGCAAAATCCGTCACAGGATTTGCCTAACAGCCACTGTCCGGTTACCTTTTGAAGGTCGCGGGCCGTTAAATCATTGGTAATACAATATCCATAGATAACGGAAAGGGCTTCATCCTTCTTCACATTTTTGGCCTTTTCACCAATAATAATCGCTATTTCACCTTCATAATCCACTTGCTTTGTATTTTTTGGCAACAAGATGTCTTGCCCGTGGGACCGGATGGCTGTATTAAATTTGCTAAAGATAATTGGGACAGGCGGTAATGGAAGCCCGCACTCTGCTGCATGATCCTTGTAATTAAGACCAACGCCAATGATTTTTTGCGGTTCAGTAACACAAGGGCCAAAGGTCAATGACTCCTCTTCTAAGAATAGCGAATCCTCCATGTTAGACAAATCTAATAACTCTCGAAGCTTTTTTGGCCCAAAAGCAATTAATTCAGCCGTTGTTTTCGGCGCAGATTGAATATGGGGGAGTTTATTAACTGCTGCCTCTACGTCCAAGATTCCTCTTTCTGTTTTAATACCCAGGCACAGCTGTTCTTCTTTATAAAAATTTAATGAGATCATTGCTTTCCCTCCGTTTTTGTGAAAAATGAATTTATTTTCCAAAAAATTTTCAAGCGTTCCTTATTGTTGTATAATTTATATTGGTACTGTCATTGAAAGTGGTATACATCGGGGTTGGGGCGCCAAACTTCTGTCCCGTAAAATGTATGGAGTCGTCAGTGAAGACGAAAAAACACCATGCAGCACCCAATTTCTTCTTTAAAAATAAAGAGCATTCCAACCCCGCCAGGTTGAAATGCTCATGAAAAAGTATTAGTTGTTTACTGTTACCCTTGAAAACAGTTTTCCCCAACCCTTTACTTTGGCAGGATCGACATTGACCATTTTTAAACACTCCCAGATTAGCACGTTGATCGTGTCATACATTGGGATTTCATACTTTTCCTCATAGTATTCTACTTTTCCAACCGCTGGGAAGTTTGTACATACCACGCTTAGAGCATCTGCAGGCGTTACACACACTTCCTTAATCTGCTCCTCAATTCTTTCCTGTGAAACTTGACTGAAAGAACGGTTGAAAGTTTGGGCAAGTCCAGAAATATTAACCGTCTCTACATTACAATGCTTTTTATATTGTTCAACAATTAATTTATTGATTTCTGGGATATATGGCGTAACCATGTGGATCGTTTTAATATTATGTTCTTTAAATGCTCTTACCTGTGACAACATGGAAGTTGTGGCCGGGATACCTGTTCTTTTTGTAATTTCTTCACAAAGCTTATAATCCATATCAAAGCCAAGCCATCCGCCAGATGTCCCGTTCCAGGCAATCACATCTACTTCCGCATGGGCCAATAGTTCTGCTGCTTGCAGCATCGGTTCAAAATTAAATTGACTGAGAGCATCCTGTTCCAGTGAGATTTTTGTTACCTCAAAACGGCCATAATGGCAGGTCACTTCCGGTACATTGTATAACATCCTTGAGCAGATAGGCTCTAAAACTGTATTGGACGATGGTGTAAGCATCCCAATTTTCTTTGGTTCTGACATAATTACTTTTTCCTCCTTCATTAATTGACTGTGCCAATTTTCTTATTGTAGTTAATTAAGCTAGATACGGTTGCCAAGAGAATTCCGGCAAAGACGAATACCATAAGGGCTAAGAAATAGGAACCTGTTGTCGATACAATAATACCGATATAAATAGGTGTGATGACACCAGCAATATTTCCGGCAAAGTTCATACATCCGCCGACAGTTCCGACATGCTCGCGCTGTGAAATGGCTGCAGGAACACTCCAATATAAACCGCCCCAGCGCAGGAAGAATAGTGCAAAGGAAAGGGTCGTAATCGCCATGGTTACCGAAGTTGACTTAGATAATAGGAAAATCGAAATCGCAGTCATAATACCGGCAATGGAAAGCATGGTTCGCATAACGGTATTGTCATTGCCACCCTTTTCGCGCCACTTATCCGTAATCAAACCGCCGATAATTTCACCAATAAACCCGGCACCAAAAATGATTAAAATCGATCCGCCAATCGCTTTAATATCCAGGTTTTGTGTTTGTGCCAGATAAGATGGTCCCCAAGTCATCAGCCCGTAGAAAACGGTATTAAACGAAAACCAGCCTAGGCACATGCACCAGAAATTTCTTGCGGCTAAGTAGTCCTTTGGACCGATCTTTAGACCAGTGGCATTACGCTTATGCTCCTCATATTCTTCTTCAAGTGCTTTTCTGATATATTCGCGCTCTGCTTCATTGACTTTTGGGTTGGCATTAGGTCCGCCTTTGATAACCCTCCAGACAAGATAGGCAACAACAATAGTCAAAATACCGGCACCGATCAATGCACCGCGCCAGCCGCCAAACCAGGCCATAAAGGCAACAATAATCGGTCCGCCTACAGCTGTTCCCAGTGGTGCACCACTATCAATGATGGTAGCGCCGCGGCCACGTTCGCTTTTGCTCAGCCAAATCGCCTGCAATTTTGATGATCCTGGCATTACAGGTGCTTCCGTTATGCCCAATAACACACGGAGTGTCATCAGCATTTTCGGTCCATTGATGAACCCTGTTAATGTTTGGACAATACCCCAGCCAAGTGCTGCCCCGAACACGACTTTATCCGGACGGATTTTATCGGACAGCCAGCCAGAGGGAATTTGCATGAGGGCATATCCCCAGAAAAATGAACTTAAGATGACTCCGACGAGTGCTGGGTCTAGCGCTAGATCCTTTTGAATAGCCGGCATCGCAATCGATAAAACTGCGCGGTCCACATAGTTGATTGTGACAAGGGCTAAAAGCATAATAAAAACGCGCCAACGGACATTCGTTGGTTTTGCTGCGAGTGCCGCATTTGGATTTTTTGAAACTTTAAGACCAGTTCCACCTTGCATAAAAATCCCCCTTTAATAGATTTCATTGATTTTTCCCAAAAAACGAAACCAATGTACGATGTGTTTTGCGACTATCGAATTACTTGCGAGCCCTCACCTCCTTTCATATTCGATAACACATCGTAGGGGGTTAATTAATAAGTTTTATATTGCTGATACTGTAGACTGAACTTTTGAAAACTTATTTCTGAACAGAAACTTTCCACGGCCTTGTTCCCCAATGACATATCCGTCGCGGACAATTTCCTCGCCACGTGACAGCACCCGAGTAATGGTACCCTTGATTTCCATACCTTCGTAAAGATTGTAATCAACATTTTGATATTGTCTTTTATGAGTAATGACCCTTGAAGCATTTGGATTGAATAGAACAAGATCTGCATCGAAACCAATTCCGATACTTCCTTTCTTTGGGTAGAGGCCAAATGTTTTGGCCGGCCCAGTGGAGATGACCTCGACAAATTTTTGGAGTGATATTCTTCCCTCATTAACTCCGAAATGATAAACGATGGAGAAAATATCCTCGAGGCCAGGTACACCGTTAGGAATCTTTGCAAAATTATCTCTTCCCAAAGTCTTCTGTCCTTCAAAAAGGAATGGACAATGGTCTGACCCTACCGTTGAAATTAGACCGGCGGCAATACCGTTCCAAAGATGCTCCTGATTCCATTTTTCACGAAGCGGCGGGGAACAGACATATTTTCCACTTTCAAAATCCTGAAGTTCTAAATAGCTTTCATCAAGGACAAGATAATGAGGGCATGTTTCCGCAGTTACTTGCACCCCGCGTTTTTTTGCCTCTGCTACTTTTTGCAGTGCATCAGCACAGCTAACATGAACGATGTAAATAGGAGCCTTGGCTGCTTCTGCGATGGCAAGCGCTCTTCCGGTTGCCTCTGATTCAGTAATCGGCGGTCTTGTGTAGGCATGATAGATAGGCTCGGTATTTCCTATCGCGAGAGACTCCACAATTAATTCATCAATAATATCGCCGTTTTCCGCATGGACATTTGTGATAATCCCTGCTTCCCCCTTTTTTTCAAAATTTTATACATTTCACGGTCATTCACCATCAGCTCACCCTTGTAGGCCATAAATAGTTTAATAGAAGTAACACCTTCTTTATCTGCGAGGATTGGGAGTTCCTCCAAAACCTGATCGTTGTATTCGCTAATAATGGAATGAAAACCGTAGTCGATTAGCGACGACTCCCCCTTTTTCTTCCATTCTTGTAAATTATCAAGGAGTGACTGGCCTTTTTTAGGATTAGTAAAATTAATAATGCTGGTAATCCCGCCTGCCGCTGCCGCTCTGGTTCCGCTTACAAAATCGTCAGCCGTTCCAGTGCTTTGGAATGGCCAAGCAAGATGAGTATGTACATCTATTCCTTCGGGAAACACATATTGCCCGCTTGCATCAATGACATTGGCATCTTGGGCTGCTGCATAATGGCTTGAAATTCCGGTAATCACCCCGTTCTCAATAAGGATATCTGCCTTATAAATGTCAGTAGCTGTTACAATCGTTCCATTTTGAATAATGGTTTTCAACTTTTCTTCAATCCTTTCATGTGGATTTTTTTCAAAAAAATATTAAATGCCGACTGTCGACAGTTTATATCACCAGATTCAGCTTAAAATCTTCTGTTGCCTAGAGCAATAATATTCTGTAGTCTGTCGACAGTTTAAAATATGAGGCATTTTTTCTTGTGATGACCTTCCTATTTTTCTATTCTTTCGTGTAACTTGAGAAAATTTCCTTCAGATGCTCCAAGTCGGTTTCGAGATGTTTGTTCATCATAAATGCTGCCTTGTCTTCATCTCTTCTTTTCATTTGCGCTAAAATATCCTGATGTTCGTTATACACAATCCATTCCCTATTCTCACCTTGGAAGTTAAGGGTTCTAAAATAGTGACTTAATGAATGTAGATCTCTCAGCTGTTTCTTTAATCTTCTATTTTGGCTGTATTGAATGATTAATTCGTGAAAACGGCCATTTTCTGCAATCAAAGCCTGTCTGTTCCGCTCCCCTTCTACATCCAAATATTGCTTCGAATCAATAACTGTTTTTTCGATATTCTGCAGTTCCTGAGTTGTAGCAAGCCTTGTTGTCAATCTAGCTGCCAAGGACTCTAAAACCATCCGGCATTCGTAAATATCAACGATATCCTTTAAAGTTGGTTTATAGACAGTGATTCTTGACTTTTCATCAATGGCTAATAACCCTTCTTTTTCTAAAGCGCGGACCGCTTCCCTGACAGGACTTCTGCTGATATTTAAATCTCTGGCGATTCTCGCTTCAAATATACTATCACCAGGTTTTAAGTCCCCTTGAACAATCATTTCTCTTAGCGTGTTATAAACTTGATCGTAATATCTGACAGGTTTTTCAATTGAAAATGAATCCATTTTACTCACCACCTTCTGTAGTCTGTCGACACTTAAAAATTCATAAAACTATCAAATTTTATTACACATTGTTTATTCGTTAATCAAACTGTTATTATCCACAAAAATATAGTATCACTTTTAATTGGTAAATCCAATAACTATTATTAAAATTTTCCCAAAATTCCATCAGTTTTAAATAGATTTTTGTCGACAAAAAAATTGAAATAATTGTCGATAAAAAAACATCTTAAATGCGAAACGAAGACATACCCTCTTCCGACTATTACATTGTAGTTTGATAATAACGTAGAAAAATAAAATACATAGGAGGTCATCATGCTAAATCAATCATTAATTGAGGACGTACTGACAGCAGCTTTATCCACTGGCGGCGATTTTTCTGAGATTTTCGTAGAGGATCGGTTTACCAATAATATCACCCTTAGAAGCAGTAAAATTGAAACCGCTCTCTCCGGACGTGATTTTGGGGTTGGAATCCGTGTATTTAAGGGATTGCAAAGTGTTTATGCGTATACCACCGATTTCAGTAAGGACGGTCTGGTGAAGGCTGCGAAAAATGCGGCACAAGCCATTAAAGGAAACGGTGTCATCTCCCCTGCCCCATTTGTTCGAGAGTCGTATAGCACACTTCATCCAATCCAATTGCTGCCGCAAGAAGTAGTTAAATCTAGAAAAATTGCCGTCATGAAAAATGCTTCAGATATGGCTAAAAGCTATCACTCTAGTATTTCTCAGGTAACCGTGCGTGTAATGGATGAGGAGCAGAATGTGCTTATTGCCAATTCTGAAGGAAAATATATCGAAGACAAACGAGTCCGCTCAAGACTGGCGATACAAGCCGTTGCTGTAAGCGGCAATAAAATGGAAACTGGCTTTTACGGACCGGGTGCCCATAGCGGCTTTGAATTTATCGAAAACTTAAATCTTGATCTTTATGCCAATGAAGCAGCCAGGATTGCCGTAACCATGCTCGATGCCAACCCATGCCCGAGCGGCAAATTCCCGGTGATTATTGATAATGAGTTTGGCGGAGTCATTTTTCATGAGGCCTGCGGACATGGCTTGGAGGCTACCGCCGTCGCGAAAAACAATTCTGTATTCGCTAATCGCATCGGGGAAAGAGTTGCTCCGGAAATCGTTACGTACATTGATGATGGCACAATTCCAAATGAATGGGGATCCATTAACATCGACGATGAGGGTGAAAAGGCACGAAAAAATGTGTTAATCGAAAATGGGATTTTAACAGGCTATTTAATTGATAAATTTAATTCACGCCGGATGGGAATGGATTCTACCGGTTCCGGCAGAAGGCAGTCCTTCCGCTTTGCCCCTACCTCAAGGATGACCAATACGTATATCGCCCCAGGCAAATCAAGACCGGGAGAAATCATCGCGGCGACTGAGAATGGAATATATGCCAAGTACATGGGCGGCGGCCAGGTCAACCCAGCAACAGGCGATTACAACTTTGCCATCATGGAAGCGTACGAGGTAAAAAACGGAAAAATCGGAAAGCCATTAAAGGGTGCCACTTTAATTGGGAATGGCCCGAAAACCTTGCAGCTTGTCGATATGGTCGGGAACAATCTCGGGCATGGTGCGGGAATGTGCGGTTCCTTGAGCGGCAGTATCCCGGTAAACGTCGGCCAGCCAATGATTCGGGTAAGTGAAATCACCGTTGGCGGGACAAAGGGGGAATAAAAGATGAATATACAGGATTTTCAGGTGAAACTTTTTAAAGAAGCCGCCTCAACTGGTTTTACAGATGTTGAGGTTTACTATGAAATGAAAGAAGTTTTTGGCTGCCAAATTTTTAAGGGCGAAATCGACCAATACGAAATTGCCGAGGACGGCGGTGTTTCTTTCCGTGGTATCATTGACGGGAAAATGGGCTACGCCTATACGGAAAAATTAGATGATGCCTCTATCCCCTTCCTATTAAAAAATGCAAAAGAAAATGCTGAGTTCATGAATGACGAGGATGTGGAAGAAATATTTGCGGGCAGCAGCTTTTATGAGAACCGGAATTTTTATTCCGCAGCCTTAAATGAAGTAACCATTCCTGAAAAAATTCAATTTATCAAAGATGTGGAACGTGAATTACTGGCAATGGATCCGAGGATTGTGGCGACAGATTATTGTTTGATACGTACGACATCGGTAACCAAAAGCCTTTCCAATAATAAAGGACTGTCCTTGAGTGATCAGGTGAATTATTTGTATGTCATGGTGGAAGCGATTGTGAAAGATGGAGAGGAAACCAAGACATCCTTTGAATTTAAAGTAACAAAGGACTTTCAAAGTCTGGATGCCAAAGAGATTGCTACAAGAGCAGCTGAGGAAGCCTTATCACAGTTGGGTTCGAGAAATATTACGAGCAAGGATTACCCTGTCCTGTTACGTAATGATGCGGCCGCAAGCCTGCTAGCTACTTTTGCCGACAATTTTTCGGCGGAAAACACTCAAGCGGGATTATCTTCGCTTAAAGATAAACTGGGTAAGCAAATAGCGAGTTCGATGGTGACAATCATCGATGATCCATTCCTTGAAGATGGCCTTGGCAGCAGGAATTTTGACAGTGAGGGAGTAGCAACGGAGAAACTTACCTTGGTGGAATCAGGTGTGTTGCATTCCTTCCTCCATAATCTAAAAACAGCTAAAAAGGACCAAACAGCCACAACCGGTCATGCCCAGAAAGATTCCTATAAAGGTGCCGTCAAGGTTGGGCCTTCCAATCTTTATATTGTTCCTTCAGCATCATCTTTGGAAGAGTTGGTCTTTGCGATGGACGAAGGCGTGTTGATTACCGGTTTATCCGGCTTACATTCAGGTGCGAACCAAATATCCGGTGACTTCTCGGTTGCTGCCAATGGGTTTTATGTAAAGGACAGAAAGATCCAATTTCCAGTTAATCTTATGACGATCGCGGGGAATTTCTATCAGCTTTTGACTGATGTCGAAAAAGTAGGATCCGACCTAACCTTCCCACTCTCACCAGTTGGTTCGCCGTCACTACTTATTAAGTCCTTATCCGTTACAGTAGAATAAAGTGGTGTTTTTATAGGGGGGCTGTCTCTCACTTTGGGGGTCAGTCCCCGTTGCTTTAAAGCTTTAAAATTTAATTGACAGGAATCGGATTTAATCATAATGTTATCATTGTTGAAAAAATCCTAACCTTTTTGGTGATCATTGTGAAAGAATTGGTTGTTGTTCGAAAACAGAAAAGACTAAGTTTGCCCGTTTCTTTTTTTAAAAAAGACATCGTATTCACGGTTTCACTTATATTAGCATTGGCAAGCTGCTTTCTGCATCCTCCAAAGCTTGAATATATAAATCTCAAGGTTATTATAAGTTTATTTAACCTAATGCTAGTCATTAAGGCCTTCGAGGAACTGAAACTATTAGATAAATTCGCAATTTCTATCTTGAATAAATGCCATACAAGCAAAAAAGTATCCGCGATTCTCGTTTTCTTATGCTTCTTTAGCTCAATGTTCGTCACCAACGATGTTGCCTTAATAACATTTGTACCGTTAACACTGATTATAAGCAAAAAGATGAAGATCAACATGATGGAGACGATTATCCTGCAAACGATCGCGGCTAATCTAGGCAGCAGTTTGACACCAATGGGAAATCCACAGAACCTGTTCATCTTTACTTATTACGGAATAAAACCTTTGCAGTTTTTCGGGACGGTTTTTCTATTAGCTATTTTGGGAATTGTTTTACTTGGAATTCTTTTGATAAGACTAAAAGGGAAAAATTTAAATGTGGTGTTTCCGTCTTCTACTTTAAATGGAAGAAAAAAAGCGGTTGCTTGGGGAGTAGTCTTCGCCGTTATTATTGCCTCTATCTTTGGTGTGGTTAGTGACAAACTCGCCTTATTCCTGACGTTAGCGGCAGTTTGTTTGCTAGATATTCATTTATTGAGAAAAATAGATTATACCCTGCTGTTTACGTTTATTTGCTTTTTTGTTTTCATCGGAAATATATCGAATACCAGCATCGTAAACACGTTTGCAAATGAAAGTCTCGACAGTTCACATTCTGTTTTCTTTACGTCGATTCTTTTAAGCCAACTGATCAGCAATGTCCCTGCCACCCTCCTGCTGGCAAAATTTACGCCAGATTGGCAGCCGTTATTAATGGGCGTCAACATTGGGGGACTTGGCACTATTATTGCTTCACTGGCAAGTGTTATTTCATATAAACTATTCATTAGGGAGTTTCCGGAGGAAAATAAGAAATACTTAATAAAATTCAGCATTTATAATTTTTCGTTTTTAGCAGGAATAACCCTTATACAGTACTTAATTGGTGTATGAATCAGCGCCGGGAGCCGTGCCCCCGGCGTTTTACGGTTTAAATGAGTTTATTCTTTAACGAAAGCGACGAATCTTTCGACGACATCATCGACGAATTTCAACGTTGCTTCTTCTTTCAGAAGGCCTGTTTCTTCATCAAATTTCGTATGTGCCTGGCTAATCAGGATTTCGTTTCCTGCCGGCGGCAATAGCTTTGCCTGAAGTGATGCTAAGATTTCACGTATATGCAGTTGGGCTCGCAGTGTTCCTGCTATGCCCATAGTTGCACCGCCGGTCATAACCGGTTTTCCAATCAATACTTTATCGACCCGAGACAACCAATCAAGCGCATTTTTTAACACGCCAGGAATCGACCAGTTGAATTCAGGAGTAATAATAATAACACCGTCAGCTTCTTTAACCTTTCTCTTGAATTCCAATACAAGCTCAGAAGGGTTAAATTCATCATCTTGGTTATAATGCGGAAGTTGTCCGATTTCAAGAATCTCTAATTCAAATTTTTGAACGAACCTCTGCTTAATCGTTTCTACCAAACCCCTATTATAAGAATCTTTCCGTAAACTTCCCACGATTGCTACTAATTTCATTTTTGTCACACCTCTTTATGTAATAATAAAAAACGTTTACTTAAAAGATTATAGGTATAAAAAAGTTAACTTTCAACAAAGGTGCCTATCAGCAAAATCCACTTTTCGGGGACTAACAGGACCAATTGCTCATTTTAATATTTAACAACACCTTTCTTTTATAAGAAAGACTTTCACATTTCGGAAAAATATCTCTTATAATAAAACTAAAAAAACAGGACAAGTTTACTAATTCCTCCATGTGAATGTATACTAATATTTGAATTTTGTTTATTATTTAAGTGGTTTTCGTAAACTTTGTATTTTTAAATTGCAACCAGGTTGGTGAATTTCTCCGATCCCTTGAGCACTTATTGGTTACCGTACCGGTGGATTTTGCTCGGTTTCAGTCACCAATACCCTTTATTGGCTACCGTACCGATGGATTTTGTTCGGTTTCGGGTACCAATACCCTTTATTGGCTACCGTACCGTTGGATTTTGCACAGTTTCGGTCGCCAATACCCTTTATTGGCTACCGTACCGATGGATTTTGCACAGTTTCGGTCGCCAATACCCTTTATTGGCTACCGTACCGATGGATTTTGTTCGGTTTCGGTCACCAATACGCTTTATTGGTGACCGTACCGTTGGATTTTGTTCGGTTTCGGGTACCAATACCCTTTATTGGCTACCGTACCGATGGATTTTGTTTGGTTTCGGTCACCAATACCCTTTATTGGTGACCGTACCGTTGGACTTTGCACAGTTTCGGTCGCCAATACCCTTTATTGGCTACCGTACCGATGGATTTTGTTTGGTTTCGGTCACCAATACCCTTTATTGGTGACCGTACCGTTGGATTTTGCACAGTTTCGGTCGCCAATACCCTTTATTGGCTACCGTACCGATGGATTTTGTTCGGTTTCGGTCACCAATACTCTTTAGTGGTAACCGTACCGTTGGATTTTGTTCGGTTTCGGGTACCAATACCCTTAATTGGTTGCCAAACTGGTGATTTTTCAAGTGTTGTGTGTAGAAAGGCTTTTATTACCTCAAGTTTTCAATCAATTAGAGTTTATAAGAGGAAATAAGCTATTTTTTCCTAAAGTAGTGCTTTAATATGGAAAAACAAATGTTTTAGAAAAAAGAGATATTATTTAGATCTAGGTGGTGACAGTAGTTACAGTGATTTTAGTTATCGACAACTATGATTCATTCACGTATAACTTAGTTCAATACATACGCAAGTTCGGTGAGGAAGTAGTAGTGATTCGGAACGACCAGTTAACCTTGGAAACAATAGAAATCATGCAGCCTGATTCTATTTTGATTTCTCCCGGACCGGGTAATCCCGGTACCGCTGGTCTATGTTTAGATGTTGTGAAAAGATTTCATCAGGAAATTCCTATATTGGGTGTCTGCCTCGGTCAGCAAATCATTGCCCAAGCTTTTGGTGGAAACATTATAAAAGCGGCGAAGCCAATGCATGGAAAAATTTCTTCCATCAGGCATGACAAGCGTGGTGTCTTCACGGGATTGCCTTCACCGTTTCAAGTCACACGATATCATTCATTAATAGTCGAAGAATCCTCCCTTCCTTCCTGCTTAAAGATTAGCGCCAGAAGTGAGGGCGGGGAAATTATGGCCCTCCGCCATAAGGAATATAAAGTGGAAGGCGTTCAATTCCATCCGGAATCCATCTTAACGGAAAACGGAATGGATATGCTGCGAAATTTTTTTATAAAGGAAAAGATAAATGAAACATAGAGCACCTCTATTAGTCTTCGAATTTGCCGATTTATCCGGGAACATTAAGCCTTATACTTTTCAAAATCCTATTGAGGTAATTACTGCTCGTACAGTTGAGGAAGTATTACCATGCTTTCAACACCTGCAAGAATGGGTGGACAACGGTTATTATGCAGCGGGGTTTCTTTCATATGAAAGTGCGCCAGCCTTTGATTCGGCTTTCAAAGTGGCGAATGGCGGTACCTTCCCTCTGCTTTGGTTTGGTATATTTCAAGAGCCTTTGAATGAGCAGGTCAACAGTACCGGCTCCTATACCTATACGGAGTGGGCAGCATCAGTTACGATGGATCAGTATTATCAAGCGATTGATTTCATTAAGCAATCCATTGAATGCGGCGATACATACCAGACCAACTATACCATTCGGTTAAACTCTCACTTTCAAGGAGACGACCTTGCTTTTTATGGAAAACTTAAAAAAGCCCAGTCTTCGAATTACTGTACGTACATTAATACAGGTGAACATAGTATTTTATCAGCCTCTCCTGAATTGTTTTTTCACTGGAATGGCAGCGATATCGCCACCCGGCCGATGAAAGGTACGATAAAAAGAGGAAAAACATTGGAGGAAGATAAAGCAAATTCGAACTGGCTTTTTGATTCAGAAAAAAACCGGGCCGAGAACCTGATGATTGTTGACCTATTGCGAAATGATTTAGGGGTGATCGCTGAACCTGGCACGGTTTCAGTTCCAAAGCTTTTTGAAATTGAACATTATCCGACCGTACATCAAATGACCTCAACGATAACAGCAGAGTTGGCTGATCATATCAAACTTGTTGATATATTTAAGGCCCTTTTTCCATGCGGGTCTATAACAGGCGCACCGAAGATTAGCACGATGAAAATCATTTCCGACTTGGAAACGGAACCGCGTGATGTTTATTGCGGTGCGATTGGATATATCACCCCGAACAAGGAAGCTGTTTTTAATGTGCCAATTAGAACCGTTTTGATTGATCATCTTTCAGGGAGGGCCACCTACGGTGTGGGTGGTGGAATCACTTGGGATTCTACCTCTGAGGGTGAATATGAAGAAATTCTCACTAAAGCAAGTCTGCTTGAAGCGGACAATCCGGAGTTTCAATTGCTTGAAAGCTTGTTATTAGTGGATGGAGGCTATTTTCTGTTAGATGAGCACCTTACCCGTCTGAAAAATTCAGCGGAATATTTTGATTTCCAGTTTGATTGGGATGGCGTCCAAAAGGCTTTGGATGATTTTGTTAGCAGGCATAATACTGGTCAATGGAAGGTTCGGCTCTTATTGGATAAGATCGGGCGGATAACAATTGAAGGTAATCCTGTAAACCAAATGGGGCCGATTGTGAAGGCAGTCCTTGCTGATAAACCAGTAAACCGGGATCATCTTTTCCTATACCATAAAACAACCAATCGCGATATCTATAGCCAATTCCAAAATCGGAAGCCTGCTGAAGCTTTTGATGTCCTCCTTTGGAATGGAGATGGTGAGCTGACGGAGTTTACGAATGGAAATATTGTTTTGGAAATGGACGGAAGGTTTTATACTCCTCCTGTAAATAGCGGCTTACTGGCAGGAACTTATCGAAATGAACTACTAAAAAATGGTGAAATCCATGAAAAGATTTTAACCACTGCTGACCTTAAAAAAAGCACAAAGGTCTGGTTTATCAATAGTGTAAGAAAATGGCTGGAAGTACAATTTTTATAAAGTATTAAAGCAGCGAAGGTCATGCCGTCCGCTGCTTTTTCTTATTGGTTAGACTCTATTATAGTCCTTCATTATCCGCAATAGTTCCTGCTGGTCAATCGCTTCCACCTTTTGTCCATAAGGTTTAACGGTCGTCATTGTTTCCGCTGCAATTAGGGCGTTCACGACAGATTCATCAACTGCTTGGCATACGGCTTCATAAATTGGGTCAAATACCTCGTCATTTACAAACTCCATTTTCAGTTTTTCCGGTGATGATTGGGGAATCTCCATTTCATTTGCTGTTGAAAATGCAAGAAAAATATCTCCTGAACTGTTTCCTCCAGGACTTCCACTTCTACCAATGCCAATCGCCGCACGTTTGGCAACGCGCCGCAGTTGGTGTGGAAGCATCGGGATATCAGTCCCAATAATGACAATAATGGAGCCCTGCTCTTTATCTAATAGTTTTTCCTTCATCATATGTTTTCCAACCGGGACGCCTAAAATGGTTAGCCACTCACGCAATCCAAAATTGGCTTGGACAAGAACTCCTATATGATGCGTCTGACCATCGATGTTAACAACGCGAGATGATGTACCTGTTCCACCCTTAAACTCGTAGCAAATCATTCCCGTTCCACCGCCAACATTCCCTTCAGCAACGGGACCCGTTTTTGCATTATTAATCGCCGAAAGCACATGCTCTTCAGAAATATGCTGACCGTTTATGTCATTAAGGACGCCATCATAGGTTTCGGCAATGACGGGCATTGACCATAAATGGTCATTACTGAACTGTTCACCATAATGGTTTATCATCCATTTTGTGGTGGCATGATGAGCCATTCCTACCGAGTGAGTATTGGTGATGCAGATGGGGCTAAGAAAGTAGCCGGCATCGTTCACCCAATGTACCCCAGTCATCTCGCCATTTCCATTTAAACTGTAAAATCCGGCCCAAATGGGCTGCATCGTATTCTTTTTTCCTCTTGGCAGGATGGCCGTCACTCCAGTACGGATGGGCCCTTTACCGATTTGAACCGGCCCTTCTCCTTCAATAATGGTCGTAAAACCAATTTCTACTCCCGGTACATCGGTTAAGGCATTATTTTCTCCTGTCACACCAGGGAATGGCAAGCCGAGATCACGGGCACGCTTTTTACCCAAATTACAACTCCTCCTTACTGCGAACAAAAGAGGGCTCAACCCACTCCATCAAGATTTACAGAGTGAAGCGGCCCTCTCAACTTGTTCTTACTTTATTTTGTATTCGTATTTATCTAGGATCCATTGTGGGAGTTCCATCCGTGCTGTCATGAGCGGATCCACTATTTGGCAGATTCGCAAGTCACCCACAAGGGATAACAGCATTCCGGCTTCATCGGTATCAAATTCAAGCTGCTTGACAAGAAATTGATGCATATTGATTGTGGCTTGTTGGGCCGCCTCATCTAAAGTTTCAGCAGATGCAATTGTGATTAGCTTTTCTTCGCTGACAAGCATCGGCAATGGATACGATTCTCCTTTTAGAACATCGACCTTGACGGTTACTTCTCCAGGTATTTCCAATCCGCAAATAACAATTTCTCCATCAGCCATCACGGCATGCAAGTCTCCCATTGAAAGAAGGGCGCCTGGAACATTTACCGGTAAATAAAGAGTAGAGCCCTTTATGATCTGCTTGCAATCCATATTGCCGCCATGTTCGCCTGGTGTACCAGTCGGAATTTCCTCCCCGCCAGGAGCGGTACCGATAACACCAATCATCGGTTTAATAGGAATATGAATTTTATCATTGAAAATAGCTTTACCTTCCCGAATTGGAATAACTTTTGTCGTTTCGCCCGACACATAATCCCGTAAAACACCAAGCTTTGGTGTCGTCGTCATGACACCTTTTTGGTCTATTTTAATATCCAATATCTCTACTTTTAGAATATCCCCCTGCTCCGCCCCTTCTACATACAAAGGACCTGTGGCGGGGTTGATCTGGTCCCAGCCGACCGAGCTGAACAGCTGATCCTCCCGCTGGATTTGATTGCTAAAGCAGTCATACGTTTCGAACAACACCGTGCTGCCAGCCTGAACTTTTTTAACAGGCTTATTGTTCGGTGACATCGTCAGTACGCCTTGTTCCTTGCGAATGATTTCCATGGTTACAACTCCCTTAAAAAAATTACCCCGCTGTCAGTGTATAGGACACCTGTCCATCAGCACCGACATCCACCAACGCGCCCCTTAGCAGGCCTTGGTCATAGTCTGTTCCGGCGTTAATGCATATGGTTTTCCCTAATGTCGTTACACCGCGGCTTTCATGAACATTTCCGTGCAAAGATAGGAGCGGCTGATATTTTTCAATCGCCTCGCGCACCGCTTTGCTTCCTGCTGGACCGGTTGCCAGGGAATCCCCATCAAGTACAGGCTTTAACTCATCATCATATAAGGTCCCTTGATCTAAGTCAGTATCATAAGGAGGGATATGAATATTAAAAATGCAGCGATTCATGTCCTTCACCTGCGCGGCCAATTGTTCGATTTTCTCTGCCAGCTCTTCCTCGCTAAATTCACGCGGGTACTTAAACACACTAGGCTTTCCGCCACCCACAGAGAGAATCTCAAACCCATTTACTTCAATAATTTTCCCATCACCGTTTGCGACAAAACTTCCCGCGTTGATCAGTTCATCTAAATAAAAATCATCGACACTTCCAGGAATCAAGATACAGGGAATTCCTGCCGCCGAAAATCGCTCATCTGCCAACCGAATCCACTCCCGCAGGACTTCAATCTGCTTCTCTTTGATGATCAGCTCGGCATCATTTTCATTTAAACGATTTAATTCATCCTCTGAAACTAAGAAGGGATAGAATCCGGCATCCCTAAGATTTCGCTCCAGGTCTGGCAATTCCCTCTCTTTTTTCACTTTAACGGTTGAGCCGTAATACCGGCAAGTATAAACGCCGTTTTTTTCCACAATTGGAACAACCATTTTTCCGGTTAAATCCCCTCCAAAAATAACTAAGTCAGCTTTATAAAACTTCCCGGCATTAGTGAATTTTCGGAAGGCTGTTTCACCGCCATGCAGGTCTGCTGCATAAAAAATTTTCACTTAGCTCACCCCACTACATTTTTTAAAAAATGGTTTATTTAATCCGAAGGTATCTCTTGGAACTGAATATCGATATCGATTCCCTTCTTCGCATGGGACCGTTTCATCACGAAATAGACGATAATTGGGATAAACATTAAGCAGAGCGAAACCACAATCATTGTAAATGGCAAATCGCCTCTCAAAAACGGAATCAAAAGATAGTAACAAATCGAAACACTGATTGCCAGGGTTAACCAGCCTAGAATGGTGATTAAATGTATTCCTAAAAATTTAGTTTTTACAATTGGCGGTGAGGAGTTGAACAAAATCTTCTTGCGGGTTGAAAAGACAATTCCGGAAATCCCGAGGAAAATCCAAGCTAAGAACCAAGTGAAAATGGTGTACGCAATATTAGCCGTCCAAGAAGGCATGAAAATATCCAGCATTAAGAAAAACCAGGCACCGATGATGACCGTTCTCAAGGCGTACGTTGGGGAATTCGTTTTCTTGTTGAGTTCCATAAATTTACTAGGAATCAAGCGGTCAAACGACCAAGCGACAATATTACGGGAAGGACCGAAGCCAAGGCCTGCCGCTGACCCAAAGGTGGCCACCGCGAAACAGATTGCAATCAAAAAGACAAACACAGGGCTCTTCGTCATAATTCCAATCATGATCGTGATAAATGGATCATAGCCCTTAAATGGATAGGCCTCATGGCCAGCATTGTAAAGATAATACAAGCTATT
The DNA here is from genome assembly GCF_058323225.1 of Neobacillus sp. PVCKKU3. Taxonomy (NCBI): domain Bacteria; kingdom Bacillati; phylum Bacillota; class Bacilli; order Caryophanales; family Bacillaceae; genus Neobacillus; species Neobacillus sp. PVCKKU3. The sequence goes on along the minus strand of NZ_JBLVQN010000002.1, from coordinate 95,156 downwards.
GGACCAGATATCGCCAAAGTTAATATAAGACATCGCATAGAAAATCGCCCAAACGACCATTAAAATGGCAAGCGAGCCAAATAAGGCCAGAAGCTGTGATTTCTGCACGTTACGGACTTCGCCAGCGAGGTTTGCCCCAAAGGTGGAGCCTAGGGTGTTCAGAATAATGTAAGTGGAACCGGCCATGACTGTTGCTCCAAAAAGGAACTTTGTTGTGTAGCCATCTGCTTCAGCTAATTTAATGACATCGCCATAGGCCAAGCCTGTCAGATCAGTAAAATTAGCCGCAAACGTTCCCTGCCCGGTAATCAGGTTTGCAATGATAAAGACAACCGCCCCTACCAGCGTTGCACCGAGCGTTAAATAGGCCAGCCTAACCATCCACTTTGTCCCTTTATAATAGATAAAGTAGATGAACGCTAACAGTGCGGTACCAATTATTGCATGCATGATATTGCTGTTGAAAAACTCAGCCAGCCCCAGCCATGTTGCGTCATTTCCGTTAATGAGTGCTATCGAATAGAAGAATTCAACGATCGACCATTTGATAATCCAATTTAACAGAATTCCAGTCCAAGAAATGGATGTAAACGTTATCATAAAACTCGCCATCAGTCCAAGCGATGGATGCAGAATCCTACTTATATAAATATATTCTCCGCCGGAGCGCGGCATCGAGACCGATAGCAGCCAATAAAGGCCGGCAATTATAAACATCTGCGCTACCGTCAAAATCGCCCAAACCATATGGGCACCCGGATATAAAAATGGTGCCCACATAATATACACGAGTGCGAACATCAAACCCGGGTTGGCAGCAGAATAAATCATTGTGTCAATTGGGCTGATCTGTCTGGCAATTCCACCTGTTGACTTTTGTTCAAATAATGCTAGACCTGCTTTAGACATCTTTTCACCCTTCTTTCCTTAAAAATAAAAGAAAAATCACAGTGACGAGACATTCTTCACCAAAGACAATTTGCTTTCTCTAAGAAAAGAGGCTTCTTCCGCCAGTCACCCCCTCTAGATAATTAACAATATTCTGAAAAATAATTTCAAAAAAATTAATTTAACAAACACAGCAAGGATTTTACGGCTTGAGCAGATACATCGAGCCCCTCTTTTTCCTCAAGTGTGAGCGGCAATTCTATAATACTCTCAATGCCATTCCCGCCAAGAACCGCAGGGACCCCCAAATATATGTCCTGATACCCATATTCCCCATCTAAATAGGCAATCGAAGGGAGAATTCTCTTTTTGTCCTTTACGATCGCCTCGGCCATTTCTATGATTGCTGCGGCGGGGGCATAATATGCACTGCCCTGACCTAAAAGTTGAACAATCTCACCGCCGCCGTTGCGTGTCCGTTCCACAATTTTATCGATTTTTTCCTTAGAAAGGATCCTTTCCAATGGAATCCCCCCAGCATACGAAAACCTGACCAACGGCACCATCGTATCGCCATGCCCGCCCAAGACAAAGCTAGATATATCCTCTATCGACACATTTAATTCTTGAGCAACAAAGGTATTAAACCTAGCCGTATCAAGTACCCCCGACTGCCCAATCACCCTGTTTTTAGGGAATCCAGTTGTTTTGTAGCAAAGATAGGACATCGCATCAACCGGATTGCTAAGGACTAACACATAACTATTCGGAGAATAGTAGGCGATATCTTCAGATACTTCCTTGATGATTTTTGCATTTATTGAGACTAAGTCATCCCTGCTCATCCCAGGCTTACGGGGGGTTCCGGCAGTAATAATGACGAGGTCTGCGTCTTTCATATCTTCATAGTTTGAGCTGCCTTTTATGATAGAATTATATTTCTGCACGGGGCCTGCTTGGAGTAGATCTAATGCCTTCCCCTTTGTCGGATTTTCCTGAGAAGGAATATCCAACAGGACAATGTCTCCCAACTCCCTTTGGGCGAGCATCAAAGCGATTGTCGTCCCGGTATGGCCTGCCCCGATGACGGCAATCTTTATTCGTTTGAAGGACATAATCATCCTCCTTTCTTGCATCTAGTCCGTTTAAGATTTTTTCTCTGAATTGTCTTTAATCTTCTCTTGTTATTTAACGTTAGACTTCTCCATAAATAACTGCGGCAGGCTTTCATCAGGATGTGGAATGACATGAAATGCAATTAAAGAACCTTTTTTTCTGGCCATATCCGCCCCTGCTTCGACCGCTGCCTTTACGGCACTGACATCCCCTTCTACTACGATCGTAACGAGAGCCGGGTCGACCATATTTTGTTTGACAAGCTGGACAAATGAGGTTTTTACCATCACATCTAATGCTTCAATGGAGGTAGCCAGCCCTCTTGTTTCAATCATTCCTAAAGCTTTTGCCAACTCACCTCACCTCTTCCACGTCTCTTTTCACCAGTTTCCCTGTCTGCCCGCTTACAATTAACCCAGCATTCGCTTCATCGGTATCGATATGCATTTCCAAAATATACTTAGGTGAAACTCGAATCTGCACCCTTTCATATCTGATCGGCCGAATTAGATGACCAACCTCCACGGCAACATATTCCCCGTCCTCCACACTAAATTGGATTGCTTGTTCTGGCGGCATATGGATATGTGCTTGGGCGATAATCAATCCTTTTTCCAAAAATAAACTGCCATTTGGCCCAATAATGGTTACCGGCGAAGACCCTTCCAAGTCCCCTGATTCTCGGATTGGCGGTTTCAATCCAAGCTTAATCGCGTCAGTTTGACTTACCTCTACCTGTGTTTCCCTCCGTAATGGCCCAAGAATCCGAACTCTTTCAATGCTCCCCTTCGGTCCGGCAATGATGACGGTCTCATTTGTAGCGAATTGCCCGGGTTGCGACAAATCAGCCTTTTTCGTTAACTGATAACCCTTGCCAAAAAGGAATTCCAAATCCTTTTCCTTTAAATGACAATGCCGTGCCGATACACCAATAGGAATACAGGCACCATCATGAGGACTCTGCTGCAGCCGCCTTATTACTTCCTCAACAATCCGTTTTGTTAGTTCTTCCTTCATCCTCTTAACCTCATTTTTTCATCTCTGGAATTAAAGGTCTATCCCTCAATCTTCGGTAATACGAGCTGCAATTCAGTATGCGGCCTTGGAATGACATGAACTGAGAGAAGTTCGCCCACCCGCTGTGCCGCTTCACTGCCTGCTTCTGTCGCGGCTTTAACCGCGCCGACATCACCTGTTACTAACACAGTCACAATTCCGCCGCCAACATGGACTTTCCCTACAAGATTTACGTTCGCTGCTTTTACCATCGCGTCGGCCGCTTCCAATGAAGCTACCAAACCTCTTGTTTCAATCATGCCAAGTGCACCATTTATCGCCATACACTATTCCTCCTAAATGTACTAAGATTTTTGATATTGTTCTATTACACTCTTAACTAACTGGGTAATCATCTCTTTGTCTATCTCCATCCGGTTCTTGCTTGCTTTATCCAAGACCTGTTCGACGATTTTGTCACTGCTGTCGATTTTTTCAATCGATTGTGCAGGCTTTGGAATTGGTACATCCTTTATTCCGTAAGCGATTCGTTTAATATTAATCAAATGCCTTGCTGTGATGTTGTCTCCCGTGATGTTGCCGCCGTATGACCCGCACCCTAGTGTAAGCGAGGCGGTCAATCCTGTCGTTGCACCTGCAGCGCCAATCGATGCCAGTGTGTTTACTAAAATTCTAGAGACGGGCATTTCAAGGCCAAACATTTTGGCGACATTCTCATCATTGGTATGAAGGGCGAGGCTATGGCCCCTGCCTCCAATATTCAACAATTCCTTGCAGATTCTTTTCGCCTCTTCCACATCCGCAGCTGTATATAGAGCAAAAATCGGAGCAAGTTTTTCAATTGAAAAAGGGATTTCCTTCCCAATCGATTCTTCCTCAGCAATTAACAATCGTGTCCCACTTGGTACCGTTAGGCCAGCCATGGCGGCAATTTTTACGGCAGACCTTCCAACAATCGCTGGATTCAATTTTCCTCGTGTTGGAGAAATCACGTTTTCGACCAATGACTTTTCTGAGTCAGTTAAAAAGTAGGCACCATTGTTTTTTAATTCTCTTATCGTCATTTCTTTCACGTTTTTGTGGACGACAATCGCCTGCTCGGTCGCACAAATCGTGCCATTATCAAACGTTTTGCTGTCAACAATCATCTTGACTGCTTTGTTGATATTCGCGGAACGATCAATATAAACCGGAACATTCCCTGGTCCGACACCGTAGGCAGGTTTTCCAGAACTGTACGCTGCCCGGACCAGCCCGCCGCCGCCTGTTGCTAGGATTAATTGGATATCTTGATGGTGCATCAGTTCCGTTGTTGCCGGCATTGTCGGTCTGCTGATCCAGCCGATTAACGCTTCAGGTGCGCCTGCCTCGGTGGCGGCATCTCGGCATACCCGAAGCGCCTCCACTGTACACTTTACCGCCGAAGGATGCGGGCTGACGACAATCGCATTTTGCGATTTTAATGAAATAAGTGTTTTAAAAAATGCCGTCGAGGTTGGGTTCGTCGTTGGGATGATCCCGGCAATAACACCGAACGGGTAGGCGATTTCCGTGATTTTTTCTTTTTTGTCTGTTCTGATGATACCTACCGTTTTTTCTTCCTTGATAGATTCATAGACTCCCAGTGAGCCTAAGTCGTTTTTAATTTTTTTATGTTCAACCACACCCATTCCTGTTTCCTCAACGGCCATTTGCGCTAATCTTTCAGAAGCTTGATAGGCAGCTTGTGCGGTTTGCTTGACGATGCGGTCGACCTGTTCCTGGGAAAATTCCTGAAACCTTGCTTGCGCTTCCTTTGCCCTGCTGACAGCTTCCTTCATTTCTTGAATAGAATTCAAATCTGTATCCATTTGCAAAAACATTCTCCCTCCCTTCATCTATCTTGTTAATCATGATGCGGGAAAAATTTCACCTGCCCTTGTCCCTCTTCCAAACTTTCAGTCTTAGTCCCTAAACGTTTCCAGCTCGATAATTCCTCTTTTGTTAGTGGAGGATAATCAGACTGCCCGCCTGCATCTGCCTGTGGTCTCCTGTTAAAGCCAATTGACGCGGAAATATTCTTCCAGTTGTTGATTTCTTCCTCTGACAGGGGAGCGAGGTGAGTTCTTTCCTTAGAAAAACCTATAACTGAAGAAATTTCTTTCCATTTTTTAAAATCATAATCTGACAACGGCGGATATTCCGGGCTTTTGTTTTCTTCATGAGGACTTGTGTTCCAATCGTTGGATTGGGACGGACCCGCGTATTCTTCCAGCTTCGAAAGTACTAATCTGGTAATCTTTTCGACCAATTCGGCATCCATTGTATCACCACCTAAAACTGCCACAGGTTTCTTATATTTTTCCATCTCGTAAATACTTTTCTGCTAATCCATCGGTATCTTCTGTAAAGCCACTGCCCAATTCTCGTGTTGTCTCATTATCTCGGCTGCCAACCCAGGCAATCAGCTGAAGCCGCCGCATCAGTATAAAAGAAGGGATTTCTTGTTCTTCTTCCTCCGAAAGAGGGCGGACACTTCGATAGCCTTTTAACCATGAAGCAATGAGTTCCGGGACATATGGCTTATGTTCAATAAAGCTTAAGGATGTTGCAAGATCATATAAATACCAGCCAAAACCACAATCATCAAAATCAATTACTTTGATTTGATCCCTTTCAACTAAAAGATTTGCAAGTCGTAAATCAGAATGGATGAGGCCGTAACGGGTTGGGGCTTTGCCAAATCGTTCTAATCTCGTTTTGATCTTATCGGATACCTTAGTGAATAATTCTGCCCGCTCTGGCGTTATCCCTAGCCCATCCTGCCATTTTCCCCACTTTGGCGAATGGCCAAGGATGGTATCGTAATCCCAAGTAAGCCTTCGTACATGAAGTAGTTGTTCCCAATTGGCAATACTGTGTTCATGCAGCTGGGCTGTAATCGCACCAAGCATTTCAAATTGGCTGATCAGCTCCTGCTGATTATCTTCATTAGGTGCCTCACCTTCCAAAAACGTGAAAAGCGTACAGTGGTAGTCCGTGTTGTCATAGTTAACGACTTGAATATATTCCCCATTTCCTCCAGATACCGGCAAGGAGACCTGGATAGACGAATGCTGGTCAATCGACCTTAACCACTCCAGTTCACTTTCTACTTCTATTATAGTGTGATACCCGGGGCGTCCCACACGCAGAATATATTTTTCTCCTTTGACAGAATCTGTAACAAGATAGGTAGCATTCTCGGAATAGTTTAATAGTTGAATAGAAGCTTGCGATAAAAAGGGATAATAAGGAATAGCGGCTTTGGCAATTTGATTAAATTTTTCCATGGATTCCTGTAAAGGATCAATTGAGGAGCTGCCCATATTCATTACTCCTTTCGAGTTGTTAACTGTAGCTGAAAACCGATTTAGCTGCTTGTTCGATGCTTGCCTCGCATTTTGACAGTAACTCATCACAATATTCTTTATCGCAAAGCAAACCAGGTTTAAATTGCAGTACCCTATTATCGAGCATCGAGTAAATAGCCCACACGCCATTTTTGTAAAGTTCCTGCATGACATAAAGGGCGCCTTGCGGATGATTGAACTCAAGCCCCATCACCACGCCCAGTTGGCGGATGCCGACAAAAAAGTCTGGATGCTGCTTCTTGATGGTTTCTAATCCTGTCCGCAAGTAGCGGGCCACAAAATCAACGTTTTGCTGAACTTCTTTCCGCTGTGAGATTTCAAGCACCTTCATCGCCACAATACAGCCCAGCTCCGAGCCGCCAAAAGTCGAGATATGGGCAAAGCCATCTTCATTCATCCAATTCCCAGCTTGTTTGCTGACGACGGTTGCGGCAATTGGATAAATTCCGCCGCTAAAGCCTTTAGAGGTCACGAGAATATCTGGTTCAACCCCATAATGTTCAATACCCCAGAGCTTACCAGTCCGCATTAAACCAGTTTGCACTTCATCGGCGATATATAAAGTCCCGAATCTTTCACACAACCTTTTTACAGCGGATAAATAGCCACGTTCCGGCATCGGGAACCCATAGGTTGCAGGGATGGTTTCGATAATGACACAGGCGACATCTTCATTTCTGAGTGCCTGTTCCATGGCATCCAAATCATTGAAGGGAACATGAATAAATTCCGACGGGTCACCCTCACTTAGAAACATTCGAGAATACCGTTCATTTCCCAAAGAGACGGCGAGGCCTGTGTGACCGTGATAGCCATTTATAATAGAAACAATTTTCTTCCGTTTCGTTGCATAGCGGGCACATTTCAAGGCCACATCAATAGCCTCGCTTCCTCCAGCAGATAAAATGGAATAATGAAGGCTGTCAGGTGTACATTGTGAGAGTTTTTCCGAGAGGCGTGCACGCGTCATGGCCGGAAAGTGGTGATTACCAATATCAAATTCATCCAATGCTTCTTTCAAAGTGGCAATAATTTCTGGATTGCGGTGACCGAGATTATAAGTTCCTCCATTTAAATGGACATCCATTAATTTCTTGCCTTCCATATCATAAAAGTAATATCCTTCCCGTTTCCCCATCACCAAGTCAATGCCATCTTTTTGCCATTGGCTGGTTTTTCCCGGGTTCCACCATTTAATAGAGCGGTCAAGGATTGCATTTTTACTGCCAAATTCAATCATATTCGTTTCTCCTTATCTCTCAAAGCGTTTAGTTATGATGGTTATCACATCTTTAATTTTTGAAATTCAGGATTTCTCTATATCTCATCAGCCACAATTAATTCAACGCCACGGGCCGCTACTATTTTCTTCCACTCTTCTGGGCAGCTTTGGTCTGTGATAATCCTGGATGCATCCGTAATGGAGCACATATATGCAAAGGTAGTTTTTCCAAACTTGGATTGATCAGCAAGGACAATGACTTCTTCGGCGCGCTCCATCATTTTCCGAGAAATGCTTGATCCGCTGATATCATAATCTGTAATTCCGTTGGCAATGGAAATCCCGCCTGCACAAACAAAGGCTTTATCGGCACGAAGCATTTCGAGCATCCGTTCGGACAGCGGCCCGCTCATATATTTCTGGTTTCTTTCAATTTCGCCGCCGATAAAAATGACTCGGCCCTTAAAACTGTCCATAGCCGCAAGCATGACTGGAACAGAATGGGTAATCAGAGTAATATCCTGCTTATCTGCAAGGAACGGAATCATGTCCAGCGGAGTCGTTCCGTTGCCAATCATAATGACGTCGCCGTCTTCCACTAGGTCTGCGGCCGCCTTACAAATGGCTTGTTTCTCTTTTTGGTTAATCGTTGTTTTTTCATCAAAAGGCAGTTCCCAGCTATGAATCTTATTTTTGACGGCACCACCATATACTTTTTTTAAATAACCTTCCTTTTCAAGCCGGTCTAGGTCGCGGCGAATTGTTTCATCGGAAACATGGAGAAGGTTGGCCAAGACGCGCACCTGGACCTTTTCTTCCTTTTCTAAAGATTCCATAATGGTTGTTTTTCGTTCTTCATAGGATAAAGACATATCTAGTACCACCTACTAAGCACAGAATTGGAACCTTTATTCTAGTAAAGGTGTTAGTTTTTCAAAAAATAACTCGTAATTAATTTTCAGGTAATATTTGTCCGCCATCGACTATGATCGATTGTCCAGTGATAAAGCCTGCTTCTTTAGTGGCCAAGAACAGGGCTGCATAGCCAATGTCTTCAACGGTGCCAAGCTTTTTCATTGGGATGGCCGAGGCCATTTCTTCTAGGTAGTCATCACCTAGACCTTCGAGTCCTTCTGTTAAGACATTCCCTGGCAGCACAGCATTCACGGTAATTTGTTCGCCAGCCAGCTCTAAGGCGGCAGTTCGCATGAACCCCAATTGCGCCGCTTTACTAGCCGCATAATGAGACCAACCCGGATAGCCGGTAACAGGACCAGTAATCGACGAGGTAATGACAATTCGTCCGTATTCAGCTTGCTTGAGATATGGGATGCACGCTTGTACAGCGTGGAATGTACCCTTCGCGTTGGTATTCATGACAGTATCCCAATCTTCATTTGTCATCGTCTCCAGCGGAGCAGATGGAAAAATCCCGGCATTGGCGCACAATACATCAATACCGCCAAATGTTTCATGGACCTCTTTCACTACAGCCTTCATCGAGTCACGATTTTGGACGTCACCTTGGAATGCCACAACTTTTACATTTTTGCTGTCTAATTCTGCTGCACATGCTTTGGCGGCCTCTAAATTTCTTGCGACAACCGCAACATTGGCACCGTGCTTGGCAAACACGCGGGCAATCCCTTTCCCAATCCCCTTACTGCCACCCGTAACGATAACCGTCTTACCCTGCAATGAACTATACATCTTAACAGCTCCTCTACCATTTAAATATGAATGGGCTATTTTATAAAACAACAACAAACCAATATTCATTTTGAATGAAGGTGTGGGATGTTCTGTGAGATCTTGTGGATTTTAAGATAGTAAATATGTATGAGAACTGGGGACAGAATATTCAGTTTATAAAAAATAGTTGTCTCATTAAAAAAAGCCCATTGACTGGGCTCTTTGATTTAATAATATGTAGAGGTTTTTTTAAAGAACTTTAAATTCTTGCTGTCGTTTGCATGCCTTAGCAAGTTTCAAAAGCAAGTCATTTAGGTAGCGGCGGTCAAGTGAAATTAATGTTTCATTTTGAATCCCTTCCAAAATATAAGAGGTAAATTCCCAAACGGTATTTTTAACAGTAGATTCATTGGTTTCAGCAATAATAGTCAGGGCTTTTAGAATGGCACGGATGATTGAAATATCTTTTTGACCATAGTGACGTATTTGATAAAAGCTTAGGTATAAATAATCTGAAAATAGCAGCTCCCTAGTAAGGAGCCTTACGGTGCCTTGTTCATCATATTTTATGGGCTTTGGTAGTTGTTTTTGGCCTAACTCTTCCAAAATACTGCCAATCTGTTCAATACAATTAACAGCGGTATTTGGATCGTTCACAGCAGGCGAAATGGCACGCAAAGCGATTTCAACTAGCTTTTTTAGGCCAAATTCAACATTATGGTAAGGTGACCGAGTGGGACCGATAGAAAAGCAAGGGGACAGTTCATTTATGAGCCCCTCTTCTCTCATGTTCCATACTGAAAACAAAGGTGAACCTTGGTTAACGAAATCAGCCTGTTTTTTTTCGATTCGAATAATACCATTATTACGAACTGCCACTTCCAATAAGGCATCTTCATTAATATCCTCTAAATATCCAGTTTCCGTGGCTTGTATTATAATTGGATCATGTTTTTCGAGAGATTTAAAATCGTATTCCTCTCTTTGATCATCCACATTTTCGCCTATTGAGTATTTTTCTTTAATCACCTGTTTTGCTTCAGAAGAAATTCGAAATATTAAATGACCGACTTGAATCCAATTGGAGGTATGATGGACAAAAAAGATGAAAGCGGCTAAGCAGATTATGGTTACAAGTATCGCGAATGAAGGCGACAGGAATGTGGTCTTTTCCTCTGTTTCTCTTAACAACAAAAGAAGGATGACAGAATATACAAAACCACCGACAAAACTTCCCAAAACACGCTGCGTGCTGTGGTCGGTAATAAAATTTTGCAATGTCCGTGGTGAGAAGTTGGACAAAAACGTCGTTAGAACAACTAATATCGAGGAGAACGTAATAGTTGTCATCGTTAAAAGCGCCGAGGAAATGGAACCCAGTACGGTTTGAGCTAATCCCTTATCGGAAAGTAAAAGATTTGGTACATATTTTGAAATATCAGGGTGGTCCGATAAAAAATAGTCAAAACGAATCGTCAGAATGGCCAATAAAAAGGCGGCCAAGCTATAAAGAGCTGGTAAATACCAGAAACTGCCACGAATATGTCTCCATAAAGTTAATAGTTTCATCATTTCTACCTCTACTTCTGTAAAACAAGTTTTATCATATCTAGTCTTGCCAAAAGGTTGGTATCGTAAAATAGGTAAAAACGTAGAAAACCAGCAGAGGACTGACCCCCGCTGGTTTTCTTGGTGTTATTTCTCAATCTGCCATTCATTCACATTATAGAACATGCCGAATTGTTTAGGTTGTCCAACTTTGACCTTCTTGTTTACAGCACCCATTAGGTAGTCTGCATACAATGAGAGCGTAGGCAGATCTTCGTGCAAAATTTCTTGGACTTTGTCATAAATCACTCTGCGCTTTTCTGGATCTGGTTCTGATTTACCTTGAGTTAACAAATTATCAAGCTCAGGATTACTATAGTCAGCAAAATTATAGGTTGCACCAGTAGCATAGAATGTACTTACATCCGGATCAATTTGGTACGGAATTCCTAGGAACATAATATCAAAGTCATGCTTAGCACCTTTTTGCATATGAGTTGGGAAATCGAACTTTTGAACCTGAATGTTTAACCCTACTGCTTTTAAATTTTCTGCAATAATAACAGCGGATTGCTCACGAACTTGGTTGCCGATTGGAACATTGACTCGAATTGGCTTGCTCTTATCCCAGCCTGATTCTGCAATGAGCTTCTTTGCTTTTTCTGGATCATACTGGTAATTCTTAATGTTTTTATCAAAGTATGGATGGATCTTTGTGTATGGTCCATCAATGATTTCTGCTTTTCCTTTTAAAAGCTTCTCAACAATTTGCGGACGGTTAATCGCATAAGCGATCGCTTGGCGCATCTTAGCATCAAATGTTTTTGTATTCAGGTAGATTTCCTGCCAATCATAGCCCTTTGGATCATTTGTTGTGACATTTGCCATATTTTTCACTTTTTCAATATCTTGAATGGCGATTGCACCGGTAGAAGGATAGTTGATATGAATTTCGCCAGTCTGCAGCTGCGCTGTAATGTTTGCTTGTGGAACCACCTTAAAGAAAAGCTTTGCTGTCTTCGGTGCACCACGATAATAATTTGGGTTCGCCTTAAGTTCTACACTGGATTCCCCGCTGAAGTTAACAAGGGTATAGGCACCGTTGGAAACGGTTGGTTTTAACATAAATGGATCTTGATGAAGTGTTGCCGGATCCTTATCCTTTAGGATATGGCTTGGTACAGCTCGGAAATTGATTAAGCTCCCTTTTAGATAGTTCGGGTCCGTCGGTTTTTTGGTATGAATGATAAAAGTTTTCTCATCGACGATTTCGATTCCCTTAACAGTCTTTTCTCCTTTAGCCAGCTGGCCATTTTCATCCAAGCCATCAATCACATTAAGAGTTTTCAAGCCGGAACTTTGAACCGCAGGATTGGCTAGAAGGTCAAACGTAAATTTAACATCTTCAGACGTAACAGGCTTCCCATCTGTCCAATTTGCTTTAGAATTGATTTTAATCGTAAACGCTTGGTTATCCTTTGTTTCAAAGCTTTCTGCCAGCTTATTTTGAAAATTCATGTTTTCATCTGGCTCAAAGAAAGGATCAAATAGAATATTTGCCAGTGTAATGGCACCCAAGTCACGGGTATTAATCGGATTTATCGCACCGATAGCGTTTGAAACACCTACAACAATGGTATCACCAAATTGTGCTGAGCCGCCGCTCTTCCCATTTTCCTTCGGTGTGCTTGATGCACTGTTAGAACCTGAACATGCGCTTAAAAATAATAGCAAAGCAATTGATAATAACGTTAAAAACTTTCCTTTCAGCTTCTTCATTCCCGTCCCTCTTTTCATTTATTATTGGAATGCTATATTATTGGGGGCTGTGCCCCCAATTGTGTAACGCGTTAATGTGATGGGGGTCTGACCCCCACTGCGTTAATGCGCTAGTACCTATTGTTATTTCAATGTTTTCGGATCGAGAGCATCCCTAAGGCCATCACCGATAAAATTGATAGCTAACACAACAATGACAATCATTACCCCGGGAGGAACCCATAGCCATGGCTGGTCGGTTAAGACCGTTAATGATTGGGCATCTGTCAGCATGTTGCCCCAGCTTGCTGTCGGCGGTTGTACCCCCATCCCGAGGAAGCTTAGAGATGCTTCTACGATAATGGCTGCTGCTATGCCAAATGTAGCTTGGACAAGAATTGGAGCAATTGCATTCGGCAAAATATGCTGGAATAAAATCCTTGGTGTACTTAACCCAAGCACAACCCCCGAATTGACATAATCAACATGTTTCAGCGAAAGGACCGTTCCGCGAACCAATCTGGCAACGGCCGGCCAGCCTAAAAGCCCCAAAATCCAGATGATATTAAACAGGCTTGGCCCCAAAATACTAACCACCACAAGAATTAACATCAATCCTGGGAATGACATGAAGACGTCTGTCAACCGCATTAACAAAATATCGACCCATCCGCCAAAATAGCCGGAAACCGCACCTAAGATTGTTCCAATAAGGGTGTATATAAGAACTGCTCCTAGTCCGACTGCCATCGAAACCCTTGAAGCATAGATAAGGCGTGTGAAAAGATCTCGTCCGACTTGGTCGGTTCCTAACCAGTGCTCAGCAGATGGTGCTGCAGAGAATTCGTCATAAACCTGATATGGGTCCTTTGGTGCAATAGCCGGTGCAAAAATAGCTATCAGGATGATTAACAACATCAAAATACTGCCTGCTACGGCCAAGCGATGTTTCATAAAGCGTTTAAGTATTAGTTGTAAAGGAGTTTCCTCTCCACCAGTCTCTGTATGAGAAATGGGAGGTTCAACGTCCTTCTTAATATTTGTTTCAAGCATTGGCATACCGTGTTCCTCCTTTCCTATTTATACTTAATGCGCGGGTCAACAAACGAATAGACAATATCTGTTACTAGATTGGCAAACAGAACCATAAATGCAGTTAATAGATTAAGAGCCATCAAAGTTGGATAATCCCTAGACATAATCGACTGGATGGTCAACTGACCCATTCCCGGCCACTGAAATATCTGTTCGGTGATGACCGCTCCGCCTAGCAAGAAAGGAATCTCCATACCAATGATCGTAATAATCGGAATCAAAGCATTTTTTAAAGCATGTTTATTGGTGACAACAAATTCCTTTAATCCCTTCGCTCTCGCCGTCCTTAAATAATCCTGCCCCATTACCTCCAAGAGACTTGCCCGGACATAGCGGACATATTGTCCGGAAATTCCGACAGCGAGCACGATAACCGGAAGAATTAAATGCTGCACCTTATCCAGGAAATTTTCTTCACTGCCGAGGGTGGACATGCCCCCAGCCGGCAGGACCTGCAGTTGTACAGCAAAAATATAAATGAGACCCAATCCCAGGAAGAAATGCGGGATGGAAATTCCAAAAAACGAAGTCCCTGTCGCCAAATAGTCAAGTTTGCTATATTGCTTGACAGCACTTAATATCCCAATCGGAAGGGCAATAATTAATCCGACTATAAGGGCTAGTCCCATTAATTCAAATGTCGGGCCAAGCCTTTCGAAAATCATCTTCGATACTGGTTCATAGGTTGAAAATGAATAGCCTAAATTGCCTTGCGCAAGATTACCAAGCCAGTGGAAAAATTGGATGTAAAGCGGATCATTCAAGCCAAGCTGCTCCTTCCTCATTTCCAGCAGCTCAGGTGATGAATTGGGGTCGACGTACATATCAACCGGGTTTCCCGGTGCCATATTAATGATGATAAAGTTGACAACCATAACCCCGAATAAAACAGGGATGGCAATTAAAAGCCTGCGGATAATATAGGGAACCAAATTTTCACCCTCTTTCAAAAACTAGAATTTATGCATCGTTAACCGCGAAGCAGGCAACGCTATGTTCCTTTCCTTTGAGAACAGGTCTTTGCTCCCGGCAAATCGCCGTTGCAATTGGGCAGCGTGTATGAAAACTGCAGCCGCTCGGCGGGTTGGCCGGACTTGGCACATCGCCTGCAATAATGATTCTTTCCTTCGACCTTAATTCAGGGTTTGGAATCGGATAAGAGCTTAACAATGCTTTTGTATAAGGATGCTGGGGATTTCGGAAAATATCTTCCGTTTTTGCTACTTCCACAATTCTCCCCAAATACATGACAGCAATCCGGTCACTAATATACTTTACAGCTCCTAAACCATGGGCAATAAATAAATAGGTTAAGTTGAATTCTTTTTGCAAATCCTTTAACAGGTTTAAGATTTGCGCCTGAATGGACACGTCCAAAGCGGATACCGGCTCATCGCAAATGATCAGTTTGGGATTTAGGGATAAGGCCTTGGCAATCCCGATCCGCTGCCGCTGGCCTCCAGAAAATTCATGCGGGTACCGATTTTTATAGCTTTTTGGCAAACCAACCAATTCTAAAAGCTCGTCCACCCGTTTATGAATGTTTTCTTTTTCTACCACTTGATGAATTCTCATCGGTTCTTCAAGAAGGTCTTTGATTCTTTTCCTTGGATTAAGTGAAGAATATGGGTCTTGAAAGATAATCTGCAGGTCCCGGCGCAGCCCTTTCATCGTAGCCCTGTCAGCAGCAGTGATTTCTTTTTCCTGAAAATACACCTTACCCTCTGAAGCATTTTCGAGCCTCACCAGCGTTTTCCCAATGGTTGATTTCCCGCAGCCCGACTCTCCTACCAAACCGAGTGTTTCACCTTCGTTAATATAAAAGTCGACCCCATCTACCGCCTTCACGTGACCAACCGTTTTTGAGAAAACACCCTTTTTAATAGGGTAATAGGTTTTTAATTTTTCTACTTTTAGTAAAGGAGTCATTTCTTTTTCAATCATGGTGGTCATGTGAATATTTCCTCCTTTGGTTTATCGGAGTTTGCCCTTAAATCGTCTTCCTCGGTTAACCAGCACCTTACTTTATGCCCTACTTGAACATCCTTTAATTTTGGCTGTTCCTGTTTGCACCGTTCCGTTGCATACGGGCATCTTGTATGGAACCGGCAGCCTGCCGGCATATGCTTGATGCTAGGCACTGAACCTGGGATTGATGCGAGGCGTTCTTCACTTTCATATTCCAAATGTGGAATGGAGGCCATTAACCCTTGGGTATATGGATGCTTTGGCTCCTTAAACAGTGTGAATACATCAGCTTCCTCCACAACTTGGCCGGCATACATGACAATCACGCGGTCTGCCATTTCCGCTATCACCCCTAAATCATGGGTAATCATCATTATGGCGGTATTGGAATCCTTTTGCAGGGTTTTCATCAATTGGAGAATTTGCGCCTGAATCGTTACGTCCAGGGCGGTTGTCGGCTCATCCGCAATCAACAGCTTTGGTTTGCAGGCAAGCGCCATCGCAATCATCACCCGCTGCCGCATTCCTCCTGACAACGCATGCGGGTATTCCTTCATGATCTCATTCGCCCTTGGAATTCCAACCTTTTTTAACATTTCAATGGCGTATTCCTTTGCGTCCTTTGGATTCATTTTTAAGTGAAGCTTGATTCCTTCCATCATTTGGTTACCAATTGTAAAAACGGGATTTAATGAGGTCATCGGTTCCTGAAAGATCATCGATATCTCATTTCCCCTGATATCTCTTAAACGCTGATTGGACACTTTTGTCAGGTCTTCATCTCCGAAAAGAATCTGGCCCTTTTTTACTTTTCCATTTTTTCCGAGCAATCCCATGATTGATAAGGATGTGACACTTTTTCCACAGCCTGACTCACCCACGATGCCGATCGTTTCTCCAGGCTTGACTGAAAAACTCACCTCTTCAACTGAAATCACTTCTTCATGTTCTGATTCAAATGCAATTTGTACATGGTTTACTTCCAGTAAAGGTTTCATTCCTTCACCCCTCTTTCTAAAAACTATCAATTTTGAAAATTTTCGGAACATTCCAATCGGTTAACATAATTTTAATAAAAGTAGTTGTATAAAAAAAAGGGACCTACATTGACATTTCGTATCATTAATTGACAAACAATATTAGAATTTTGCTTGTGGATATTGTCAAAGTATAGTATATTTCGAATATTAGAATAATATTTTAGGGGGTGCCAAATGTACCAATTAGTAATTGCGGATGATGAATTTGAAATCCGGCACGGCCTAGTAAACTATTTTCCATGGAATGAACTTGGGTTCGAAGTGATTGGCGAAGCAGCAAATGGGAAAGAAGCATTGGAACTCGTTTCCGAGGGTAATGCAGACGTTTTGCTTTGCGATATCCAAATGCCCATCATGACCGGCATTGAGGTCATAAAGGAAATACATGAGCAAAACTCCCCTGTCCTGACTGTTTTTTTAAGCGGATACCAGGAGTTTCAATATGCCCAGTCTGCCATTAAGTACGGGGTAAAAAATTATATTTTAAAACCAACCAATTTCTCTGAAATAACCGAAGCGTTTATACAAATCAAAAAAGAATTGGACCAAAGAAATTCAGCCTCCTCCCCAACAGCTTTAGTGAAATTGAAAGACGATGACGATGATCCAATTATTAATAAAATTAAAGATTATGTGAAATCCAATTTTAAAAATGCCAGCTTAGATGAGGCCGCCCAAGTCGTTTATATGAACCCCCATTATGTAAGCAAATATTTTAAACAAAAAACAGATGTCAATTTCTCTGATTTTCTTTTTCAAATAAAAATGGAAGAAGCAGCTAAATTAATAAAAGAAGTGAAATATAAAGCCTATGAGGTGAGTGAAATGGTCGGTTACAGCAACGCCAAGAATTTCACTCGGGCGTTCCGGAAGTATTTTGGGGTCAGTCCTAAGGAATATCGGCTGTTAAACTAAGGGAAGGGTTCGCTTTACATGGATACTTTAAAACGCTCTTTTTACATAAAAAATTTAACCAAACTGCTGATTCCGATGCTGATTCCTGTCCTCATTCTAAGTTCACTTGCCATTACATTCATCCATTTATACCTGAAGGAAAAAATTAATCAGGAAAACCTGAATCTTCTCAATCAAATCCAAATGAACGTGGAAATGATTTTCGATGAGTTGAATTCTATTAACCTAACCATTGCGGCAAGCGCCAAGGAATTTCTGGATTTGCAAAACATGCTCGAGAAAAAATGGCTGGATCCTGAGGATTTTGTTAAACTGGCGTCGTTAAAAAATACCATCGACTCTCCCGCTATTGCTCATCCGTACATTGATTCGATTTATATTTATATTAAGAATGACAAACAACGTTTTTTAACATCGACAACAGGCGGTGTAGTAGACCTCCGTCATTTCGATGATGTTTCCTGGTACAAGGGGATCGACAAGGTAAAAAGCGCTGATACTGTTTGGACCCAAAAAAGAACAGTCATTCGAAAGCTCGTAGATTTTCCTGACCAGAAGATTGATGTCATTTCCTTGTATCGAAGCTTTACTCTCGCAAACGGTAACATGGGTTATATTATTTTGAATGTAAACACTGATTATGTAAAGGATAATCTAAACAGCTTATATAAAATGAGCGGTCAAAATATTTTGGTCATGGATAAAAGTAACCAAGTCCTGTTTGTAAATCATCCAGTCCATTTAACGTCATTCGAAAAGAAGGAAATGATTTCCTCCTCTAATGAAATTAACATATTGAAAATAGGAAACGACCCTTCTGCTGTCTTTAAACTGGACTCAAAAAAATATGGCTGGGTGTTTTTTTCGACGATCCCGAGGAGTTCCCTTTATAAGCTGCCATATCAATTAAGCATGGTTACGTTAATTCTTTTACTCTCGTCGGTTATCGTCGGAGGGATTATTGCTTATTTCCTAACAAAAAGGAATTTTGCCGAAATTGATTCGATTGTTAACATCTTAAATAATGCGGAAAAGGGTGAACCACTCCCCCATTTGCCAACCGCCGTAACGGATGTCCACAGCCTAATCATTCATAAGATTTTGACCAATTTTATGGAGCAATCCTATATGAAGGTGCTCCTTTCTGAGAGAAAGTATAAAATGCAGGCCCTTGAACTCTCTGTCCATCAGTCTCAATTAAATCCGCATTTTTTGTATAACACACTAGAAACGATAAATTGGAAGGTAATCAGTCTGACCAATCGGCCAAACGAGATCAACCAAATGATTGATAATCTCGGGAATATCCTTCGCTACTCCTTAAATGCAAAGGATAGTTTAGTTGTTTTAAAGGATGAAATTAAACATACGAAAAGCTATGTGGATATACAGAAAATCAGGCACAAGGATCAATTTGCGTTTTATTTGGAATGTGATGAGGGTGTTGAAAACTATTATGTTGTTAAACTGTTCCTGCAGCCTCTGATTGAGAATTCCCTTCAACATGGTCTGCCTGACTTGGAAAGAAAGCTTTCGATTAAAGTGAAAATAAGAGTTTTTCCATCACACCTTTATGTAGTCGTCATCGATAATGGCAAGGGAATCGGGAAGGCAATGCTTGAGGAAATCCGCTCGAAGTTGAAATCTAATTATACAGCATCCGAGCACATTGGCCTTTATAATACCCATAAACGTCTGCAGCTAACCTATGGAGATAAATATGGTCTGACGATCCGCAGCAAACCTAATTTTGGAACCACTATTTCTGTAAAAATCCCTATCAACTAAAAAGGGCCCCTATCCTGTGCAAAGGGGCCCTTTCTATATCTCTCTTAATTTTCATTTTCATTTAAGTACTTTAATGCGCTTCTTACAAAGTACTGAACGCCGAGAATGAATGCTTCTTCTTTTACATCAAATTTAGGATGATGATGCGGGTAATTGTCAGCAGGATTTTCACTTCCTGCTCCCAAGAAGGCGAAGCATCCAGGTGCTGCCTCTGCAAAGGCGGAGAAGTCTTCGCTGCCCATCATCGCTTTACCTACGACGAAATTATTTTCACCAAAGGTTTCCACGATAGATTGTTCTACGAGTTTGGTAATCTTTTCCTCATTAATCGTTGGACTATAGCCGAAGTCATAGTTAAATTCATAGGTTGCACCGTGTGCTTCGGTGAGTCCCTTTGTCAACTTTTCCATCCAGATAGGAATTTGTTTGCGAACTTCCGGATCAAAGGTACGGACAGTACCCCCTAAGGACACTTTATCAGGAATGATATTGTTAGCAGTTCCCCCGTGGAACTGGGCAACCGTTATAACAGCCCGATGACTGGCATCGACTTTTCTGGAGATAAATTGATTGATCCCATTTACAAGCTGAACACCGATGGCAATAGGGTCAACGGTTTCTTCCGGTGCCGAACCATGCCCGCCTTTACCTTGAATGACAATATCAAAATCATCACACGCTGCGGTTACATGTCCGTAACAGAGCGAGAATTTGCCCAACGGCCCCTGTGAACCAAGGTGAAGTCCGATTACGCCATCAATGCCGTCTGCTGCCCCTGCTTTGACCATTTCCTGTGCACCGCCAGGATTTAGTTCCTCGGCATGCTGAAAGAAAAAGCGGATTTCCCCTTTGATTTCGTCCTTTAATTGCGACAAAACTTTGGCTGCGCCAAGGAGCATCGCCGTATGTCCATCATGGCCGCAGGCATGCATCACACCTGTATTTTTGGAGGCAAATGGAAGTCCTGTTTCCTCAACTATGGGCAGGGCATCCATATCTGCCCTGAGACCCAAGACTTTGCCAGGCTGGCTGCCAAACAGGCGTCCCATGACACTGGTTGGTGTGACCCTGGAAACTTCAATATTACCAAAAGATTGTAATTTATCATAAACATAATTTGAGGTCTTTATCTCTTCAAAAGACAGGTCCGGATTTTCATGAAAATGTCTGCGCCATTCAATTACTTCTTTTTCAACTGCTTCTATCAGCTTCTGGATATTGACTACTTTTTCAATCACAATATCCCTCCTCTAATCGATAGCGAAAACTATCTATCAATTTATTTATCATTTAAAAAATTCAATGCTGAACGAACGAAATAATTTACACCCTTAATCAAGGCATCTTCCTTCACATCAAATTTTGGATGATGATGTGGGTAGTTCTCAGCAGGGTTTTCGCTTCCAGCACCTAGGAAAACAAAACATCCAGGGGCTTCCGCGGAAAATGCGGAGAAATCCTCCCCTCCCATAATCCCATTCGCAATTATTCGACTGCTTTCTCCGAATGTGTCTACAATGGTTTCCTCCACCAGTTTGGTGATATTTTCCTCATTTATGACTGGTGAGTATCCCAGCATATAATTGAGTTCATAGGAAGCGTCATGGGCTTCAGTGATCCCTTTTGCAATTTTTTCAATCCAGACAGGAATTTGTTTACGTACCTCTGGATCAAACGTACGGACAGTCCCTCCTAGGCTTACGCGGTCAGGAATAATATTATTGGCTGTTCCGCCATTGAATTTGGTAACAGAAATGACAGCGCGCTGTGCTGCATCCACTTTCCGTGAAATAATTTGGTTGATTCCGTTAATAATTTGAACACCGATCGCAATTGGATCAATCGTTGCATTTGGCGCAGAACCATGTCCGCCCTTGCCTTGAATATCGATATCAAATGCATCAGTCGCTGCAGTGACCGGTCCATAACAAACAGTAAAGATCCCAGAAGGAATTTGCGAACCAAGGTGAGCGCCGATGACCCCATCAATCCCCTCTGTTACACCTGCCTTGACCATTTCTGAAGCGCCGCCAGGGAACAATTCCTCAGCATGCTGGAAGAAAAAGCGGATTTCCCCTTCTAATTCATCCTTTAATTGGGACAAGACCTTTGCCGCTCCTAAAAGCATGGCAGTATGTCCATCATGGCCGCATGCATGCATTACACCGTCATTTTTTGAGGCAAATGGCAGCCCGGTTTCTTCTTGAATGGGAAGCGCGTCCATGTCAGCACGTAAAGCAACAACTTTACCAGGCTTAGCACCGACAATCCGTCCTAATACGCTTGTTGGCGTTGGACGGGATAACTCGATATTGCCAAAAGACTCCAGCTTCTCATATACATACCTGGATGTTTCTACCTCTTGAAATGAAAGTTCAGGATTTTCATGGAGATGCCGGCGCCACTCCACAACCTCTTTTTCCACTGCTTCTACTAATTTCTGAAGATCCAGCGTTTTCTCGACCATAAATTAAGCCTCCCCAAAATTCTTTTATTCAAGATAATTTTAGAGAATAAGTACACTGAAATACAACAAAAATATAGAATATTCTAATAACGGTCAATATAAGAGTATTTTCTGAATCTAAGAAACCTTTTTCTTCCACTTTATTTATCATTTCAATAAGAAAAAACATCCAGGCTTATTTCAAGCTTGGATGCTGTTTTTAAATCTATGGGGACTCAAGTACGAAATTTCTTTCTGGACTGATAGACTGCCTTTTTAATTTCCTTCTCCAGGTTTTGGAATAGGTTTTCAATCACTTTGATTGCTGCTCCATTTAGTAACCGATCTGGGGTCACTTCCATAGTCCCTGTTATCACTACATCCGCTTTAATAGTTAATTTGCAATCCCCTTGCCAATCTCTTAGAAATAAATCAGACTGCGCCTGAATATTTCCAAGTTTGCTTTTTGCATTTATTTTCAGGCGGTAAAATGATGGATTTTTCTCTTCCAAACGTCGTATGTCGATTGCAAATACATCGTTGATTGGACCAATCCGGATATCAATTTCGCCTCGGTAGACACCACTTGAAGTTTCAACAAACGACTTGCAGTTAGGAATCGAGTTTTTTAGGACTGTTTCATCTTTTAGCCATTTCCATACTAAATTTCTCGGCAAACCAAAGGCATGATTGTACTCAATCTTCAACCTTATCCCCCCGTTGGGCATCAGTATTAGAACTCTATGTCAATCATTGTATTCATTGGTTACCAGTCATGTTAAAGTAGTTTTGTGGTGTCTGGCCCATTCATGAAAATTTTCCAAACACGAAAAAAATTCCAAGCCAATATAGGCATGGAACTTTTATGCTATTCATTCGGTTGTTTTCTCCTGGACCAAACGACAACAGGGATGAGCAGCAAAGATAAAATGCCCCCAGCTAGTGAAAGAATCGTGTAACTTGTCTGCGCAACTACCATCCCGGAAAGTGCCCCGCCTGAAGCACCGGCAAGAGCAACCAAAACATCTAAGGTCCCCTGTGTTTTTGCACGCGTGGACACATCCGTTGCGTCGACGATAAGCGCCGTACCGCTAATCAACCCGAAGTTCCAGCCAAGCCCTAGAAGCGCAAGTGCAACTATAAGGACAAGCATTGAATCAGCCGGTGCAAAAGCAGCAAGGACACCAGCCGCAAGTAAAGTGGCACCTGCAACAATGGACATTGCCGTACGGCCAATTTTGTCAGCAAGTATTCCGGTCCCCAAAGATGGAAGATACATGGCGCCAATATGAATACTAATAATTAATCCGATATCACTCAGATCGTGTCCATGATTCCTCATATGGACAGGTGTCATGGTCATGATGGCAACCATCACAAGCTGGGTAAGGACCATGACGGAGGCCCCAACTACGAGTTCCCGCTTGTTCTTAAGAGGAATATCAAGGACTTGGTTTGATAGGTTTTCTTTGGTACTTGCATCCGACAATATTTTAGCAACCTTAAGCGGGTCGGGACGCAGTAGCACTAATAGTACTGTACCGGCCAAAAGGAAAGCAGCAGCCCCTAAAATAAACGGGCCGGCCAAAGCTGGAACACCAATCGTCATTGCAAATCGTCCCATTACATCAACAAGATTAGGCCCGGAAACAGCCCCGAATGTCGTCGCTAACATGGTGATACTGATAGCGGTTGCCCGCTGTGTAGGACTGGCTAGATCGGTACCTGCATAGCGGGTTTGCAGGTTAGCTGCGGTTCCGGCACCATAGATTAATAGTGATGCAAACAGCAGCATAATAGAATTGATGACAGCAGCCGTCACCACTCCAATTGCGCCGATACCTCCGGCCAAAAAACCCGCTGCCAGTCCAAGCCTGCGGCCGTATCGCTGCGACACTCTTCCTATCAGAAGTGCTGCACCTGCGGAACCAAGAGTTAACAATGCAACAGGCAGTCCGGCAAACCGGTCAGTTCCCAGCATATTTTTGGCTAACAGTGCCCCGACCGTTACACCAGCAGCAAGTCCTGCCCCACCGAGCATCTGGGAAATAACCGCTACTCCCAAAGTCCGCTTATATAACCGTTTTTGCCTTTCAGGGGAATCGATGTAAAGATGTAATCCACCCACTGGAATTTCTAAAACTTTGGCATTATCATCAACTTTTGGGTCAATCACCTTTTCACCCCCTTTATTTTTAAATAGCTAAACCTTTTGACAAAATACCGTTTGCCGTCCTTCTTGGTCGTTCTCTTCAAAAAAGAGGACTTTCCATCCACTGAATTCGTTTATAAGCTCTTTTGGCTTCAATTTATATTGATCGGATATCGTTTGGTTTGCTGTCTTGGGTGACTGATAATAGGTTTCCATAAAGAAAAATCCGTTCTTTTTTACCATGCTTTTGACAAATGGAAAGAGGGATCGGTCTAGGTAGTAGGAAATTACGATAAGGTCGATTGCGCTTTGCTCCATATTAAACTTTGTGACATCCGTCAAATCACAGACTCGCGGATTAATACTGAGATGCTGTTTGACAGCTTGTTCCTGAAGAAAGTGGATGGCAATCTCTGATATATCAAGAGCCTCTACATGATAGTTTAATTGAGCGAGATAAATACTGTTTCCGCCTAAACCGCAGGCAAGGTCAAGGGCATTCCCGCCGTGAAGATGTACGGAAAGATCTTTCAATCGGGGATTAGGAACAGGCTCCTTTAACTCAGTCAATCGCTCTTTGTATTTGGCGTTCCATTTAGATTTCATATCCATTTTATAACACCACATCCATCTTCTATAAATGCCTAAATTCTATCATACAAAAACCCCACTAAAAAGGGGGCAAAATGAAAAATGAGGCCTGAATACGTAAAAAAGAATCAGGCCCCTTTTAATTTGGCGTGGATGATTAGGCGGTGGGTTCCTGTGGTGATGGGGTCGCAGGTGATCAATGTCAAGATTCGGTCTTGACCATTGGGATTTAAAACAGATAAATCATCAGGTTTTACAATTAAAACATTGTAAATATCGTAGGTATAGGCTTGTTTTTTGTCCTCCACTACAATTTCATCGCCAGGCTTTAGTTCATTCAAGCGGTTAAACATCCTTCCATATGATCGGCTGCGATGGGCTGCAATCGCGGCGTTACCGATTTCACCGGGAAGGGCCGTACCCTCCAAATGGCTAGCACCAATTTTTAAATTTGCTTGACTTGCCCCTTCTAAAATGGGCAGAGTTAGGTCTATCTTTGGTATTTTTATAATACCGGTCAGGCCGTCCGTTTCTAAATTTTTATTTATCTGGGCAGACTCCTGGATTGTTCCATGCTCAGGAATAGGCTCCCTTTCCAGGCTTTCATCAAATGCCTTATTAAGACGTTGATAATTATTTTCCAGAGAGGTTTTGTTTCCTTGCTTTTTTTGATCCCATTTCTTTAATAGTAAATTTTGTTCATGGTTATGAAAAAACTCTGTAATTTTTGGATAAAACATAATCATAATGCCTAAAAGAATTAAAAGGCCAGCAGTTAACTTTTTCATATATGCACCTCAATAAAAAATTGAGAGAGATTTTAATCTCCCTCAAAGCTTTGATTCTAGTTGTTTAGCTTTTTTCGTCTTAATAAATACACACCGGAAGCGGTAACGAGAAGTCCGATTAAATAATAGCCATATGGGCTTGACTCTCCTGTTTTTGGAAGAACCCCAGTTGTTGTAGTTTGTTTAATAGTTTCTTGTGCCGGAGGATTCTGATTTCCTTGATTTTGTGGAGGCGGGGTATTATGATCCGTACCTCCCGGATTTGGCCCTGGTTGATTTGGATTATCTGAATCTCCTGGTTTATCCCCTGGATTGTCGCCCGGCTTATCTCCCGGATTATCGCCTGGCTTATCTCCTGGATTATCGCCCGGCTTATCTCCCGGATTGTCGCCTGGCTTATCTCCCGGATTGTCGCCTGGCTTATCTCCCGGATTATCCCCTGGATTGCCATGATCATCGTCATTGTCACCCGGCGGAGGTGGTGGCGGATAACATTTTTCCTGCCAATAGTTGATGGTACCGTTTGCTTCTACACCGACTCTTACGTCACTTACGGGAATGATGACCGGATCCCGGTCCTTTATAATCAGCTTGAAGGCAGTGATATCATCCGTTACATATTCAGCATTATCTTTTAATTTAAAATTCGGGGAATTTCCTGGTGCTTCCATCTTAGTCCAAACGCCTTTCCAAAGTACATAAACCTCTACTACGTCTTCCTTACAGTCATTTTTTAAATGAAAATGTATTTCCGTACTCTTATTGCCATTTTTACCTTGTTCGCCCTGATTCCCGTTTGAATTGCCGTTATTCCCCTCCTGCTGTCCCCCGTTATTGTTACCGTTTTCATTTCCACTCCCTTGACCGTTTGCGGCAACATAAGAAGCGGGAATGATTAGTAGGAAAATTAGTGCATACATGGATGCCATTAACAACATCCTTTTTAGGCTAACCGTCTGCAATGCGCCACCTCTTTCCTAATTGAAAAACAAGTTGAATGCAGTTCTATCCTATTCAACATTTTCCTCAATAAGTACGATTCCTTTTTCCTATTTCTTTTCACGGATAACTAAATGAATATTTTGATAAGTCCGAATTTGTTTTACAAAAAAGGCTTTTCCATGTAAAATGGCTTCAATAGTAAAAAAGTGGGAGGGGAATAAATATGAGCGAATTGTTTAAAGCATTAGTGGTTGATAAGACGGAGACCGATTTTTCAGTTGAGGTTAAAGAAGTTTCTTTTGACAACCTTCCTGAAGCGGAAGTACTAATCAAAGTTGCTTATTCCAGCATAAATTATAAGGATGGACTCGCCAGCATCGCAGATGGCAAAATAGTCAGGACATATCCGTTTATCCCAGGTATTGATTTAGCGGGAGTTGTTGTATCGTCTCAGGACCCGCGCTTTCAAGAAGGTGATAAAGTTATCGCGACAAGCTATGAAATTGGGGTTTCCCATTATGGCGGATTTAGTGAATATGCTCGTATTCCCGGCGATTGGGTTGTTCCGCTCCCGGAAAATCTTTCACTCAAAGAAGCGATGGTTTTGGGAACAGCTGGCTTTACCGCTGCCCTTTCTGTGCAAAGGCTGGAAGAAAACGGCGTTACTCCTGAAAAGGGAAAGGTTTTGGTAACTGGAGCAACTGGCGGTGTTGGAAGTATTGCTGTCTCGATGCTAGCTAAACGGGGCTACGAGGTAGTTGCAAGTACTGGAAAAGATGCTGAACATGATTATTTACATAACCTTGGTGCGTCCGAAGTGATTTCCCGTGAAGAGGTTTATAATGGAAAAGTCAAAGTATTGGATAAGCAGCTTTGGGCTGGTGCGGTTGATCCTGTTGGCGGCGAATCCTTAGCGTCTGTATTAAGTAAAATTCACTATGGCGGATCGGTAGCTGTAAGTGGATTAACTGGTGGTGGAAACGTCCCAACTAGCGTGTTTCCTTTTATTTTGCGCGGTGTAAACCTACTGGGGATCGATTCGGTCTATTGCCCAATGGAAGTACGCAAAAAGCTGTGGGATCGAATGGCCACAGACTTAAAGCCGTCCACGCTATTGGATTCCATTGCAGTTGAAATTTCGCTTGACGACCTGCCTGAAACTTTGCCTATCATTTTGAAAGGGCAGGCTAAAGGGAGATTCGTAGTAAAAATTTAAGCTTTAAAAAATAGAAGGACCCATTGGAATTAAGTTTCCAAAGGGTCCTTTTTCTGATTTATAATTGGAATATCTGGTCAATGCTTTGAATCTCTTGTAATGAAAGCTCCACATCTAGCGTTTTTAAATTATGAAGCACTTGGTCGGCCGTCTTTGCTCCCGGTATAATGACGTCAATCCCATCACGAGTTAAATACCAAGCGAGTACAACATGAGCAACCTCTACCCCTTTTGCTTCGGCTATTTCTCTTACCTTCTCAATTTTAGCTAAGTTTTGCTCATACACTTCTTTCTGGAATTGCGGCCGTTTTCGATTCTTTTCACTAATCACTGTATTTATATTATATTTTCCCGTCAAAAACCCGGAGGCAAGCGGGTAGAAAGGAACAAAAGAAATATCATGTTCAATCGTGTATGGGAATAATTCTTTCTCTGCTTCTCTGCTTAATAAGTTATAACCCCCTTGATATACGTCGACATAGCCGTCTTTATTCGCCTCCTTTAACTGCTCGAGGGAAAAATTAGAGACCCCAATCGCCCTGATCTTCCCTTCATCCTTTAGCTGCTTCAAGGCCCCGACCGCTTCATCCTTAGGTGTATCTTGATCAGGGAAATGAATATAAAATAAATCTATGTAATCCGTTTGCAGGCGCGTTAGGCTCTCTTCTACTGCCTGCTTTAAAAAGCTTGGGGAATTATCGAGCACCACTTCACCCCCAACAAATTTATGGGCGGCTTTTGTGGCAATCACAATCTCTGAACGATTTCCCCGTTCCTTGACCACTTCCCCGACGATTTCTTCAGAACGCTTTGGACCATAGATAAACGCAGTATCCAAAAAGTTAATTCCCTGTTCCAATCCTGCCCGTACTAAATCCCTTCCTGCTTCCTCATCCAGGTTGGGGAATAGATTATGTCCGCCTACGGCATTGGTTCCCAAGCCGATTGGGTTCACATATAAATCAGTTTTTCCAATTTGAATTTGCTTTACCATGCACCATTCATCTCCCAGTTTTTTACTTTGTTACCAGTTTCCTAGTTTCCCATAAACCACCGGCGAGCATTATCAACCATCATATCGGTAACCTGCTCTTCCGTTACACCGTTTTTCTTCAATTCTGGAATCACTTCTTCTAACACAAAACTCATGCTCCATTTCGGAAATGTTTTTGCAGATGTTCCATCAGGATACCAGTCATACGAACAGCAATAATCTTGTGATAGGAACATGCGGTCTGCATAACCTAGTTTGGCCAACGCAATCACGGTATCGTTTCGGGATTCGTTTGAACATACTCTAGTTATTCCGTATCGATCCATGCCAATAAATGGCCCCCGCTCCAGTACCTGCAGGATGTACTCCTGATTGTCGGTATCCCCAGTATGTCCAATTAATACCCGTTTTGGATCCACTCCCTCTTCTTGTAAAATATCAAGCTGTTTTAGGCCCGTTCCACTCGCCGGGTGGGAATGAGTCATAATCGGTACACCGGTCATTTTATGGGCCCGCGCTGCAGCACGGATCACTTTTTCAACATCCTTGGTAACCCCTTGTGCATCGGTGGCACATTTTAAAAAGCCAGCCTTGATGGATGTGTTTTGAATGCCGACCTCGATGTCTCTGACAAATAATTCCGCCATATAGTCAATGCTTCGATTTTGGAAGTGAGGCGGGATGTAATGGTAAGAATAAATACCAGTAGCAGCGATAATTTGCACACCCGTTTCACGGGCCACTCTCTCAATAAAGCGGATATCCCGGCCAAGTTCCATCACCGTTGGGTCACAAATGGTTTTAACACCAAGTTCCTTCACTTTATTTACCTGCTCTAACGCTTTGGCAAATTCCTTTTCCTCGTCATATAAATGGGGAAATTGTACAAAGACAGCTTCTGAGCGGACACGCATATGTTCATGAATCAGCGTAACCCCAAGTTCAGAAGACTCAACTGGTCCAGTTACAGTATTTATTAATGTCATAGCCTAGTCTCCTTCTTTATTTTTCTAGTAATTTATCCAAACTCTCTTGTACTTTTGGTCTTGATGAAGTGAATTCTTCTAATTCCGTTTTGAAGGTACCATGAATACGATTGATCATTCCTGCTACCCCAACAGTAGTACAAAGGACGAGTATTTGCCTTGGGGTAAAGTGTTCTCTAAGTCGGGCATATAATTCATCCTCAATTCGAACCTCCGTAGCCAGCCTCTCCGTATATTCAAGTACAAGCCGTTCTATATCGGTATAAACAGTACTTTCCCTCCAGTGACGGAGGTGATCCACTTTATCTTTAGATAGTCCAATGCCCCGACCGAGCATAATATGGGTCGGTACTCAGTAATGACACTTGTATAATGTGGAGGTATAAAGATAAGCAAGTTCAGTCAGCTGAACATCTACCTCACCGGAACGGTACGCACCAAAGATAAGATCCGAAACTCCTTCCAATACCTTAGGCTGATTGGCCAGCACCTTGAAAACGTTCATTACGTGTCCCCCGGACGCATCCTGAATGAAATCTAAAGACTCCTTGACTTCGGGACTTGCCTGGTCATACTCTATCAATTCAATACGTTCCATCATCTACCAACTTTCTATTTCCATTTTATTGATAGTTTATAATTTTCCGACAATAATTGCAAAGCCAGGGTATTTCCTGGGTTTGTTAATAGTGTTCTTAAACTTTTCACTAGTCGACAAATTGTATTCTAGCAATTTATTTTTCAGAAGTGCTAACAATTCCAAGCGTCAAATATCTTTCTATTTCCTCCATGGAATAACCTAATTCCGCCAGTATTTCAACGGAATGTTCGCCTATTTCTGGTGGAGCTGAAAACTTCTGAGCATTGGTATCTTTGATTTTAATAGGAACTCCGGTAACAAATACAGCATCACTCTGTTCACCCATATTCATTTCCCGTACCATGTTCCTGTCCTGAACCTGGGGATTATTTATAATGTCCTTTAATGTGTTGACCGGGCCGCACGCAATCCCAGCCTGTTGAAGAAGCTCGAACACTTCCCCTTTTGTATACTGGATGGTCCACTCTCCAACCATCTTTTCCAATACATCACGATTGGCCATTCGTCTCTCCTTCTCATAAAAGGGTGAATCACTATTCAGCCATTCGTCTCTTCCTATGATTCTGCAAAGCTTTTCCCACATATGCTGTGCAGCAGGTGCAATAAATATATAACCATCCTTGGTCGGATACGTATTACAAAATGCGAGAGGGTCACGATTGCCAATCCTATCCGGCTCTATTCCCTTTAATATGACTTCGGAAAAATGGTATCCAAGTAAGGAGAGCATTCCATCGAGCATGCTTACATCAACATATTTTCCTGTGCCGGTACGTTCCTTGTGCACTAAAGCCAGCATGGCACCCATCGCCGCTTGCAATCCTGAGAGATGGTCTGCTATATAGAAGCCGACATTGGTAGGAGGCCCGTCCAGATGTCCAGTAAGCCCGGCCAATCCACTCATAGCCTGTATGGTCCCATCGTATGCTCCATAGTTTTTATAAGGCCCTGTCAAGCCAAAACCTGTAATATGGACCATGCTTATTTTGGGGTTTATCTCCGAAATGGTCTGATAGTCTATTCCTAAACGCTCCGGTACGCCGGCACCATAATTAGTAATTAAAAGGTCGGCTGTTTTTATAAGCCTATGAATGATTTCCCTGCCTTGTTCGGATTTCAAATCGATCGAAAGTCCGCGTTTATTACGGTTTTGGGCAGCAAAATACAGACTTGTATCCTCATGGAAAGGTCCAGCCATCCTGCCAACTTCTCCCTCAATCCGCTCTATTTTTATGACATCAGCACCGTGGTCGCTAAGGATTTGACTGCAATATGGCCCAGAAATGTAATGCGTAAAATCTAAAACCCGAATTCCAGATAGAATTGACACAGCGGACACCTCATTTTATTTTTTAAAAGATATAGAATAGGACATTTCCAACACTTATTATTTTTATATGTTTGCTTTTTGAAAAATTGTTTTATTAAAATGGTATATTGAACATAGTAACCATAAAAAAAGAGAGGAAATATCAAATGAAATGTTTTTCGATTGATCTGGATGGAACGTTATTAAACTCAAAACATGAAATATCAGATGAAAGTTTCAAGGTACTAAAGGAATTACGGGAACAAGGGCATCAGATTATCTTTAACACAGGCCGGGCTTTTGATGATGTGATCAAATATGATCATGTGCAAAAAATAGCTGCTCCCATTTTTACTATTAATGGGACTGTTCTATACTCTGAAAAAAGAGATGTCCTATACGAAGCATCTTTATCGGTTTCCATCTATAAAGAACTCATGCAAATTTTAAAAGAAATTGGCATGTGGATCATGGTCTATACCAATAAAGGTGGTTTTCCATGTCGATATCCAGCTCTTCAAGATAAAGATCCTGAAGAAATCGCGAAAATTTTCCATCAGTATGATTACGATCAAATTCTTGAACAGGATGATATTAAAATTTACAAAATTATGGTCGTCGCACCCGGGAATCAACTTGAAAAGATTGACCAAGTCAAACAAGCAATCGAGGGGAAATTTGCAGTCTCCATGGCCTCTTCTTACGTTCATGTAGTCGAAATTACCTCTATTGAGGCAAATAAAGGAGAAGCACTGCGACGCTACCAACAATTAATGAATGTACAGTTTGATGAAATTTTTGCGTTTGGAGACGGTGGGAATGATATCTCTCAATTTAAAGTAGCAACTACTTCTGTTGCAATGGCCAACGCCCCCTTATATGTTCAAAAGGAGGCAGATTTAATCTCTAAGACAAATGATGAAGATGGATTTGCCTATGCAGTCCGGCACTTATTAAATATTTAGCATTTCATATAAGGCATCATGGCAAAAACCAAACAAATTCGGGGCGTGCTTTTTACGCCCCTCCTTATTTTCTTGATCAAAACTTTAAATTAGGACGAGCTTTTTGTTAGTTAAATATTATTTAATACGCTCAAAAAAGGAAGAGGCGGAAAAGAAGCAGGATCTGCTATTAAATCAATAACCACTGATCCTTCTGTTGCAAAGGCCTCGTTCAAAGTTTCTTCGATTTTTTCTGGAGAACTCACTCTAATACCTTTTACGCCGCATGCTTCCGCCACTTTGGCATGGTCAACGGCAGTCAGGTCACAAGCAGATGTATTTCTTCCCCAGCGGGCCTGCTCAGCCCATTTTTGATAGGCCAGAACTTCATTGTTTATGACGGCAAGCACCACATCTATTCCGTGCCGTTTACATGTTTCCAGTTCACTCCAAACATGAGCAAAGCCGCCATCTCCTGATAAACAAAAGACCTTTTGATTTGGTTGTGCTACCTTTGCACCCATTGCCATCGGAAGCCCCCAGCCAAGACCTGCAATTCCCCGTGGAAAAATAAATTTCCGCCTTCCTTTTGCCTTGATATAATTGGCCAGCCAAACAGACGAGAAGCTTGCATCCGCCACAATAATATGGTCATCTGTTAATTGTTTTTCAAGTTCGGCTAAAAATCTTTCCACTCTAATCGGCGATTGGTCTGTGTTTTGGATTTTTTCTGCTTCCTCGGTATGAGCTTTTCTCGCTTTGGCAATTGCTTCTACCAGACTAGGACGCTGTTTATCTCTTTTTTCGAGATTCTTGCGCAAAAGGGCGTTTCTCAATGCTTCCAATGTTAATTTTGCATCTCCTGCTAACCTTAAAGATTCATAGTTGCGGCCGATTTCCAATGGGTCAATATCGATGTGTATAAATCGTACGTCTTTAGAAAATAGTTTCCAAGAATCGGTTCCATTTTGGTTAGTGCGATTTCCTACCAATAAAATGACATCGGCCTCTTCAACCACTGGCCTCAAGAATTTTGTGGCGCCGCCTTTACCCATGTAGTAACCAATAGGTCCGATGGTTAACGGATGTTCTTCATCAACTGAGCCTTTACCCATCGTCGTTGTCGCGACAGGGATTGAACATTCTTCTTGAATTTGGCGAAGTTCGTCGATAGCCCCCGATGAAATGACACCTCCGCCTGCATAAATAAATGGACGTGCTGCATTTGCGAGCAGTTCAGCAGCCACTTCGATTCGGGACGGGTCTGCAATAGTCCGGTCCAAAGGGTAAGCAGACAGGCAAGCCTTTCTTTCTATTTGTACAGGGTTTTTCTTCGTATCGAAGGAAATATCTTTTGGAATAAGCAAAACGGCAGGGCCAGGCCGCCCGCTCGCTGCAGCGGTAAAAGCCATGTCCACGTAATCTTCGATTCTAGCTTCTGCTGGTACTTTCTTCACCCATTTGGCTACACCTGAGAAAAGCTTTACATGATCAAGCTCCTGAAAGGAGTTTTTTTCCTCCTCAGAAATCGGCACCTCATCAACGAGGGCCACCACGGGGTGAGAAGCTTTTAAGCATTCTGCCAGGCCGGGAACCAATAAGGTGGCAGCGGGTCCATTCTGTGCCGCTACAACCGCTACTGTGCCAGAACACATCGCGTACGCTTGCGCCATATAGGACCCCGCATTTTCCTGCCTGAATCCGATTTGCTTAATTCCAAGATCGGAACAGGCAAGCATAATCGTTTGCGGATTACTTTGTCCAAAAATATACTGAACACCATGGCGTTTTAATGCTAAAGCAAATCTCTCCGCATTCGTTAATTCCTTAGTCGAAATCTCAGTTTCTTTTTGTGTTTCTGTAACATTGGACATTCACAATTCCCCTCCTCACTCTACCTTTAAAACAATCTTTCCGGTATTTCGATTTTCCGCCATATACTGATGAGCTGAAGATACATCTTTCCAATCAAAAACTTGATCGATAATCGGAGCCAGTTTTCCGGCACTAAATTTCCCTCTCGAAAATTCTTCAAACTGACGGGTTAAATCAATTTTAAATGCTTTGGTCCTGGACCTAAGCGTTGACCCGATAAATTGGATCCTCTTCTGAAGGAATGGTCCTAAATGCGCTGAGGTCAATGCTTGTCCGCCCAGGGTCCCGATTAAAATCCATCTTCCATCAATCCCAATTGACTTTACATTTGCTTCCCAATAGGAAGCACCTATGAAGTCCAAGATTAGCTGGACACCTTCTCTATTCGTGATTTCATGGACTCTTTCCGAAAAATCTTCTTCCTTATAATTAACGGTATAGTTTGCGCCGAGAGAAATACAGCGGTCTAATTTTTCAGCAGAGCCAGCAGTCACGATACTTACCGCACCTATTTCCTTTGCAATCTGGATGGCAGCTGTTCCAACACCGCTAGCGCCGGCATGAATCAGCACATGTTCCCCCGCCTTTAAATTCCCTAATACAACCATGTTTAAATAGGCAGTCAGAAAGGCTTCTGGAATCGCTGCAGCTTCCTCAAACGTCATCTCGTCCGGTATTCTCATCCCCATATCTGCTGGAATGACCACCTTCTCTGCATAGCCGCCGCCAGGCAATAGGGCATAAACCCTGTCACCTTCCTTCCAGTCTGATACACCATGGCCAACTTTTTCAACCACACCAGCCATCTCCAAACCAATAATGGTTGATTCACCAGGAGGTGGCGGATATAACCCTTTTCGCTGCAGCAAATCGGCCCGGTTTATGGCTGTTGCTTTCACTTTTACAAGTAGGTCACCCTCGCTTAGGATCGGGTCATTTACTTCTCCGATATATAGATCATGATTTTTTTCGTTTACTAGAACAGCTTTCATCTAATCATTGCCTCTCTTTCATTTAAGTTTCTCTAGGGGTAAATAAAACTTTTGGGCCGCCATTGTTTAGGCATTCCTCAAAACCTTCTTTAAAATCCTTAAGTTCCAAGTATTTTTTTACAATTAAGAGGGCTTTGGTCTGCAATTTTTCCATTAATTTGATGGCTGTATGCCAATCTTCTTTAATGGCAGCGATACTGCCAGTCACTTTTAATTCCTTATAAGCGATGTCCATAAAAGATACATTTGTTAGTTTCGAGGATGTACCTATCTGGATAAATTGCCCTTTTGGACGCAGGACGGAAAGTCCTAAATTAACACCGTTTTCATTCCCTGAGCATTCGAAAACGATATCTATGTTCAACTTTTTCTCTTTTAACAGACTTGGAAAATCCCCGGACATGACTGTGGTATCCACGCCCATTTGCGAAGCGATTTCGAGGCGGTCTGCATCTGCTGGCGTCCCACAAACTAACACTGTTGCCCCAAATTGTTTTGCTACAAGAGCCGTAAATAGTCCGATGGTGCCCGGTCCAATAATTAAAACAGTATCTGTTGGTGTAATATCAGCCTTATACACACCTCTTACCGCTACAGACAGCGGTTCAATTAACGCACCCGCATCATCTGAAATCGTATCAGGGACAATATAAACCTGCTGTTCATGGAGTTTTACAAACTGGGCAAAGACTCCATTATAATCGAAACCAATCCGCTTACGATGAGAGCACAGATTAAATTCTCCACTGCTGCAGTAGGTACATTCTTGACAGCTGCTGTATGTAGGATGGGCCACAATCCGGTCCCCGATCACTGCATTAGTGACCTTTTCCCCCACTGCGACCACTTCTCCGATAAATTCGTGGCCCAGAACAACTGGCGGTGCATCATCATTAATGTGATAATTGCCTGTATATAATTTTAAATCGGTCCCACAAATACCTGCGCGCTTAACTTTGGCTAGTATTTCATGCTCACCAATATTTGGAATATCGACATCATCTAAGGCGACACTTCCATCCTTCAACACTACGCATTCCATTTTAGGCTATCCCCCCTTTGAAAAAAGCCCTCAGCTGAGGGCTTTTTCACCTAATATTCTGCATTTCTATTAAATTGACAAATCCTATCTTGGGATAACCGGGAGCAAGATATGGGATGGATATTCCTCACTATGAAATACTTTTTGCGAAGCGGTTATGAACTCCTTGCTATCAATTCCAGATTCACCCGTGTTCGTATTCCGGTCAAAACGCGGGAAATTGCTGCTAGAAATCTCCACTCTCATCTGGTGCCCTTTTTTAAATAAATTACTGGTTGACAGTAAATCAATTTCATAGCGGTACACTTCATTTGGCGTGATGAGGGAAGGTGGCTGATTTTTCTCTCTGTATTTGGCTCGGATAATGCCATCCGCTATGTTAAACGCTTTCCCATCTGGATGGACATCGACCAGTTTAGCGGTAAAGTCAGTGTCTACCGCGGAGCTTGATGCATATAAGACTACTTTTACCGGACCGGTTACCTCAATGTCTTCCTCTAAAACCTCACTCGTATAGACTAAAATATCATCGCGTGCTTCCAAATGCTGCTGGTCGATTGGTCCGCGAAGATAATTCGCCGGCATTAACAAGTTACCGCCAAGCGTTGGCACTGGATTGGCTGGGTCATAAACATAACTATCGTTTGTTTCCTCTAGCGGCGGTGTTGCGGATAGAGTACCGTCGCCAGCCTTCGTATTGGCCTTTCCATTACTTTGGAAATAGTAAGGTGTATATACGGTTCGTTTCAGCGGCCATTCCTGCTCACAGCGCCATTTATTTTCGCCCATAACAAATAGTTTGACTGGCGGCTCTTCCGTGATACCGTTTTCGATTCCCTTTAACCAATGGTCAAACCATTTTAATTGCAGGCTTGTTAAATCTGTTTTCAGTTCAAGCAGCAGGCTGGATGTGCTCATGCCAAAATTGAGATCCCCTACGATTGGAGCGAACCCTGCGTGTGCCCATGGACCAATCATAAGCTTCGTATTCTTCTTTTCTTTTAGTTTTTCATAATGCTCGAGATCCTGCCCTAATAAAAGATCGTACCAGCCAGCCATTCCAAAAATAGGTACATCAATATTATCTGACTTTTCCCTAACACTGATTTCCTGATGGTATTCGTCCCTTAAATCGTGATTCAAAATATCATGAACAAACGCGGCATAGCCTTCCCCAAGTTTTAGCCATTCACTATCTCGGATCGGCAATTGCGAATAGGCAGCCTCTTCAATATGGTCAATGGAATCGAGAAGTGTCATAAATTCCTTTAAAAAGTCCGCTTTACCTTGTTTAGCCTTTACGACTGCATTCGGGCCAATCGTCGACATACTCCAAGAGACTAGTAAACCAAGTTCCAGTGCGCCGCCGCGATACATATACACATCTGTTCCCCATGTGATGGGAAAGATTGCTTTTAAGCTCGGCGGCTGCATGCTGGCAGCCTGGAATTGAGTCATCCCCATATACGACAGGCCATACATGCCGACATTTCCATCCGAGTATGGCAAGGAGGCCGCCCACTCTACCGAATCGTAACCGTCGTTATATTCATTTTTATAAATATAAAAAGGAGCGCCCTCTGATTCAAAGCGGCCGCGGACATCTTGAATGATGACGACATACCCGTTGTGGGCGACAGCGATTGGATCCAATACCATCGTGGTCAGGGGAAGAAATTCCTTGTTATAAGGGGTTCGTTGTAACAATACTGGATATTTTCCTTCACCATCAGGACGAAAAACTTCAGCATACAAGGTGGTGCCATCTCTCATAACAGCCGGGACATTCTTTTCGTGAATAATTTTACTCAACAAAATCCCTCCTCTTTATGGTCGCAATGCTTTATTCGCGGATAGCTTGATTTTACTCGCGTATGAGCCGAATTTACTCTCGGATAACCTCAGTTTACTCTCGCATAAGCTGACTTTACTCTCGTTCACCACGTTTACTCGCGGATAACCTGATTTTACTCTCGGATAACCTCAATTTACTTGCGCTTAACGCCATTTCCCCCCCCGGAGAATATTAACTTTATACACTCACCGGTTCCAAATAAGTTCGAAATGCCTTTTCATATGCATGACAAGCCTGCAAGACAAGCTTATCCGCAAATCGGTTACCTGCCACCTGCAGTCCGACAGGTAGTCCGCTGCTAGCCAACCCAACAGGCAATGAGGCCGCAGGGTGTCCGGTCATATTGTAGATTTGTGTCAGCATCCAATCTGTGGAAGGGTTTACACTTTTTCCGTTAATTAAGGACGGTCCCGGTAAGTGATGTTCAAATGCTGTTGTTGCAAGAACAGGTGAAAGTAACAAATCATAATTGTTTAATACATCTTGGGTTTTTTTCCATACAATCGTTCGTTTAAGTTCAATCGCTTTATAATCAATCGCACTAAGCTTTCTACCGATGGCGATCATTTTGGCCATGCCATCCGAGAAGCTTGCGGGGTCGTTATCGAAATATTCGCCGTAGCTGGCAGCAAATTTCACGCACCACATTCCGGAGAAGGCGCGAGCTAGTTCCTTTAAGCTTAAACCTAGATCAAGGTCAATCTCTTCCACTTCACAGCCAAGATCAGCATAATGCCCTACCGCTTTGTCGATAACTTCGGCAACATCATCCGAAATTTCATACAGTCCGAAGTTACGTGTATAGGCAATCTTTAGGCCCTTCAAATCCCTGTCAAGGTCCGTGAAATCCGCTCCTGAATCCGGAATAGAATTTGGATTATTCACATCATAGCCGGCCATTACCGAAAGCAGTAACGCAGCATCTTCCGCAGTCCTTGCCATTGGTCCATTATGTAAATACGGATGTTCGGAACCAAATAAATTGAGACGATCCTCGTGAGGAACCAGACCAAAGGTTGGCTTTAACCCAAAAATACCTGTCAGTGCTGCCGGAATGCGGATGGATCCGCCTCCATCGCTTCCTTCGGCGAACGGTGCGAGTTTAGCTGCCACAGCTGCAGCAGAACCGCCGCTTGATCCCCCTGGAGTCAACCTGTCATCCCACGGGTTTTTCGTCACCCCAAACAGCGGGTTATCTGTAACCCCTTTATGGCCGAATTCCGGTGTGTTTGTTTTTCCTAGGACAATCCCGCCCTCCGCCTTAATTCTTTGTAAAAAAATAGGGTCGTAATCCGGAACATAATCTTTAAAAAGTGGAGATCCATATGTAGTTAAAATTCCTTTTGTCGGGGTTAAATCCTTAATGGCAATCGGAATTCCATGAAGTTTGCCAAGGTTTTCACCCTTCATCACTGATTCTTCGGCATTCTTTGCTTCTTCAAGTGCCTGCTCATTGATGGTCACATATGCATTCCATTTGGAGTTATGAGTTTCGATCCGGTTCAAAAATTCTTTGACAACATCGACTGGTGACAGTTCCTTTTGTTTGATTAACTTTCCTAACTCAGTTGCGGTTAAATCTGTAATGGACACGCCATTCACTCCTTTTTGGGTTAGTCTTCCTTTCTATTATACTTGAATTCAACGTCAATTTTAATTATTTTCTGAATATTTGTTTAAAAAAAGCGCAAGGAACTCTCGAAACCTAGTTCCTTGCGCTTATCTTTTATTTCACCATCTTATTCAAAAGAAATTCTACTTTTTCTATTAAACGCCCTTTTGAGGCAGAATCCCAATCCATTTCATTTATGGTTTCCTTCATATTATTAAACCACATTTCCGCCCGTTCCGGACCGATTTGGAAGGGATGTCGATCCTTAACCTGATTCTCATGATCGTGAGTTGTTTCTTCAGACACCAATCGATTGATAAATGTGCGTTGACGATTCTTTAACTGTTCAATGTCCACGTTTCTTTCTTTAAACATGTTGATATAGTAATCATCCTTCATCAACCTATCATAAAAACGGTCCACAAACTCGTTGACTTTTTCCTGATCTAATATTTGAGACATGACAATACCTCTTTTCACTATAATAGCAGTAATTTCTACTACCATTATAGTGTAAACCAAAAGGAGAAACTGTGACATGAATCACAATATAAATGATTTGCACACCATGCCCCCTTTACCTGCTTGCATGGACCTTTGTGTCGTATCCCTTAAAAAATACCTATGTGTAATTTACATTTATGTGTGTTAAAAGATTAAACATGATGATATAATAAATTAAACCCAAACATTATAAAGATTTCCACCATAAAAATATAGGAAATAAAGGTTTTATCCAAACCCTTAGGAGGAATGAACTTTGAGTGAGGTACAAAAAAGTTGCTCCGAAATTCCTTATTTACGTCTCGGTGCCGGTGAGCCATTAGTTTTCATTCACGGACTTGGTGAAGTGAAGGAAGGTTGGTCTGATCAATTCGAATTAGCCGATCAGTTTGACTTAATTATTCCGGATTTACGTGGACATGGTGAGTATCATTTTCCCGGTGAAATATCCATTTATAACTTTGCCTACGATGTGATCACATTATTAAAAAGCCTTGGAATTGAAAGCGCACACATTTGCGGTTTATCAATGGGCGGAATGGTGGCACAGGAAATATATCGTCAGGCACCAGAAATGTGCCGCTCCTTGCTGCTAGTAAGTACATTCCATTATGCCCCAAAACAGTTTGGGGAATTATTTTTAAAATACCGTCGTGCTCTGGTAAAAAATAAATCATTGGAGGGTATGAAAGAAACTGCCGCCAAGACTTGTTTATATTCTTGGTCAAAGGAAAACTTCGAAAAGTTTTACCGATATTATCAGCCAAATAAAGAATTCTATATTCAATCGGCGGAAGCGTGTTTGAAAGTGAATTATTTAAGAGTACTTTCAAACATAACTGTACCTACCCTTATAATCGGCGGACAATATGATTCTGTCACTCCAGTTTGGATACAGTACTTAATGCATAAGCAAATTGCCCACTCGGAGTTTGTGATATTCAGAAATACTGGTCATGTTGCCAAGCTTGAGGCAAAAGATGCCTTTAACAAAGAACTTCGTAACTTCTTAAATAAACATAAAACGGCAAGCTAACCTCCCCCTATTATATCTAATTCCAAAGTAAAAGCCCCTCTCAACCAAGAGGGGCTTTTCCAATTATTTCTTCCATATCTTGTTTCATTCTTTACTCTGCCATTTGGTTAGCTTAGGTAGTAGGTTCGTTCCCAGAGTTTTTTCTGACCAAATGGACGATAAAGGTTCCGAAGAAGGTGGTGATTAAAACACTGAAGAATACAATCTCATCAATATGAATTCCAAATGAAGAGATAATCATTTTTACACCGATTATGGCGATTAATATAAAAGAGGTTGTTTCAAATTCCGGCACTTTATTAATCAATTTCAGGAATAACTGGG
Source organism: Neobacillus sp. PVCKKU3 (assembly GCF_058323225.1). Classification (NCBI taxonomy): domain Bacteria; kingdom Bacillati; phylum Bacillota; class Bacilli; order Caryophanales; family Bacillaceae; genus Neobacillus; species Neobacillus sp. PVCKKU3. The sequence continues at coordinate 53,508 of NZ_JBLVQN010000002.1, read as the reverse complement.
CGACTCCCCGCATCATTAAGATTCCCAATATTCCGCCCATGAACAAGACCCATTCTTCATTAGAAACACCGAACGCGGCAATAATGCTATCAAAGCTAAAGGCAATGTCCATTAACTCCACCGTTAACACGGTCCTCCAGAAGCCCATTCTTTTAGGCCGAACCTCATCCTCTTCCTCTTTTTTCAAAAATAAGTTCTGCAGGACAATAAACAGCAAATAGTGGCCGCAGACAATCTTGATCCATGCAATATGAATTAATGAAACACCTATGCCAATGACCAATAATCGAAAAAAATAGGCGCCGAATATTCCATAAAATAATGCCTTCTTTCTCTGTTCCTTTGGCAGATGCTTTACCATTACTGCCAACACCAAAGCATTGTCCGCAGATAATAATCCTTCAAGAATGATCAATGAACCAATAATGCCCCAGCTGGCATGATCAAAAGCTACAGATTCAAAAGCCTTTAATGAAAAAAATGTACTATAATTATGGATTATTTCTTGAAGGAATTCCATCAGCATGTTTACTCCTTTTCCTCAAGCTAGAATTCTCTGTTTTTTATCTACAGGTAGAAGGTTTGTCCACTTTAAATTGACCGTCCTTTCCTTCTCTCTAAATTTATGAACTGCTTTGCGATATATGAATTAAAAATAATTAAAGTCTACAAAGTTCCTTTTCCTGTACCTTTCTTTCCCATAAAAAGCAGGATATCTGATAGTTTTTCAGAATACATTATAAAAGACTGAAAGGGGTGGTTGTTGGATATGCTTCGGGCTGAAAAAATGGAAGTGAAGGATGGTCTAGCGGCAATTGAGCATTTTTTTCAAAAAGGCTGGACGGATGGTCTGCCAATTGTTCCGCCGACGGAAGAGCGAATCTATGAAATGTTGCAAAGTGTCAATATGGAGCCGGACACCATCGTTGGTGCCATTCCTGAAAGAGGAAGAGTTTTTACAGCTGAAATAGTGGCCATAAATGCGGTCATGGCGGGTTGTTTGCCAGGATATTTCCCGGTCGTCATGGCAGCGGTACAAGCCATCTGTGAACCTGAATTTGGACTGCACGGACCGAGTGCCAGTACACATGGTGCTGCCATCATGATTGCCGTAAATGGTCCGATTGTCGAGCAAATTGGGTTAAATTCTGGTGCTAATGCCTTTGGCCCTGGGAATCGGGCAAACGCCACAATTGGACGAGCGATTCGCTTGTTAATGATCAACGCCGGGGGTTCTCCAGAATTCGACCGCTCAACCATTGGCACCCCAGCCAAATACAGCTTTTGTTTTGCTGAAAAGAAGACTGATTGGAAACCTCTTCATGTTCAAAGAGGATTTAAAGAAAATGACAGCACAGTTACTGTGTTTGCCTGTGAAGGCCCAAATCAAATTCAAAATCATGGTTCCCTTAAAAGCGTTGGAATTCTCAGAACGATGTCGGACCGGATGAGTGCTTTAGGTACCATGAATATGGCGAGTGAAACGGAAATGGCGGTTGTCCTTTGCCCTGAACATTACCATCACCTGCAAAGGGAGGGATGGTCTAAGGAAAGTGTTCAGCAATTTCTCTACGAGAATGCAAAAAGGTCAATACGTGATATGAAACATGGCGGAATCATCGATGCGCCCATTGACGAGGGAGATGAATATAAATTTAAACACGCTATTCCTTCCCCTGAACAAATCCTTTTAATGGTAGCCGGCGGGGAAGCGGGAAGATTTTCCGCTTGTATGCCCGGATGGTTTAGCTACAAACAGTCTAAAGCCGTCACAAAGTCGATTAAAGCCGCAACAGGATTCACCTGACACGAGTGCTCTTAACCAATCGGTGATTGGTTTTCATAATTACTTTTTAGAAAGGATGGCTGCGATTTGAGTTTAATTGTGTTTAATCCTACCTCTGGTCCTAGTTTAAAAGAATTGCGAATGGCGAAAAGAGAGAAATCTTTAGAAGGCAGTGTCATCGGATTAGTCGATAACGGGAAGAAGAATTCAGACACCGTCATTCGTTTTCTGGCGGAACGTCTTCAGCAAAAATATAATCTGAAGGATGTCATCCACCATAAAAAGTTATCGTTTTCACATGGTCTCACCGATGCAGAAGCTAGCATGCTTGCCGAGAAATGTGACTTTATCATCTCCGGGGTTGGAGATTGAGGGTCCTGCAGCTCGGGCAGTTTGCTCGATGGAATTATTATGGAAAAACACGGCATCCCGACAGCCGTCATCAGCACCAAACCCTTTATATCATCAAGTAAAGCCATGGCCATCGCACACGGCATACCTGACTACCCTTTTGTTACCATCCAGCATCCAATCGCGGCGACGGAAAAAGAGGTTCTTTATCAGTGGGTTGATCAGATTGTAGGTGACGTTGAAGGTATACTATTGAATAGTTAATAAAAATTCATGAGATACCACTCTTTATCCTTCACATCATCGACTTGAATCCATATCAAAAAGCCAGGATTATTCCTGGCTTTTATTTATGCTGCATTCCCAACTATATTTTTTAGAACTTAGAATGGTAGTTTGCGATTTCCCAAGAGTGAACAGCAGTACGATAGCTGTCCCATTCTCCTTTTTTCAGGGAAACATATTCAGTGTAAACGTGCTCTCCCAATGTTTGAGAAGCAATTTCTCCAGCCTCTAATTCTTTTAATGCTTCAGCTAAGCTTCCCGGAAGATTGTCGATGCCGCGGAATGCTCTTTCTTCTTCATTCATGTGGAAAATATCCTCTTGAATTTGCGGCGGCGCTTCTAATTCATTTTCAATTCCATCTAGCCCTGCCGAAGCAATAACCGCAAACGTTAAGTATGGGTTGGATGATGGATCTGGACAGCGTAATTCTACACGAGTCGCAAGACCTCTTTTTGCCGGAATACGAATAAGGGCTGAACGATTTGATGTGGACCATGCAATATAGCACGGCGCCTCATAGCCAGGAACCAAACGCTTGTAAGAGTTTACTAGCGGGTTCGTAATGGCAGTAAAGCTCTTTACATTTTCTAATACACCTGCAATAAATTGATAGGCTTTTTTCGATAATTGTAATTCATCAGAAGGATCGAAGAATGCATTTTCGCTTCCCTCAAAGAATGACATATTGACGTGCATTCCGGAACCATTGATACCGAAAACTGGCTTTGGCATAAAGGTAGCATGCAAACCAAATTTCTTCGCAACTGTCTTAACAACCCACTTATAAGTAGTCGCCAAGTCCGCAGCAGTAAGGACATCTGCATATTTAAAGTTAATTTCATGCTGCCCTTCTGCAACTTCGTGGTGAGAGGCTTCAATCGTAAAGCCCATTGCCTTCAACGCACGGTAGATTTCTAGGCGAACACGTTCACCTAAATCATATGGAGATGGCTCGAAATAGCCAGCTTTATCGCCGAGCTCCTGAGTTGGGTAACCATTTTCATCTGTTTTAAAAAGGAAGAATTCCAATTCAGGACCGACCGAAATGGTATAGCCTTGATCAGCAGCACGTTCCACTGTTTTCTTCAGGACATTTCTCGTGTCACCTTCAAATAGTGTACCATCCGGGTTTTTAACGGAGCATAAGAAACGTGCTTCTGAATAACCTTGTTCAACAGTCCAAGGAAGTACCGCAAATGTATTTAGGTCTGGCTGCAAATAAAGGTCTGACTTATTAATCGGAGAAAAACCTTTAATGGAAGAACCATCAAACATCATCTTGCCTTCAACCACATCATCAAACTGCTCTACTGTAACAGTGACATGCTTTAAGATGCCTTCAATATCGACGAATTGTAAGTGCAAAAGCTCAACACTTTTTTCGTTCATGATTTTCTTAATTTGTTCTAAAGTTGTAGAATCAATTGCCACATTTGAAATAAGCGTTTCAGTCATGTCACATTACCTCTCAATTTCATGTTATATTTTCTTACATTATATTTAAAAGTTTATCATTAGACAAGTACTTTCTGCATATTTTTTTGAATATTTATGCTAGTTTTTCGGAAAGCGTTTTCATAATATGATAATGGATAATAGGTTACTATCAATTTATAAGAGGTTTTTTATTCATAAATATACATAATTATGTATGATAAACTAAAAAAACCGACATTCCTACCTAGAATGTCGGCTTTAACAGCATGTTCGTTACCTTATAGGTTTTGTTTTTTCATAATATCATTTATTACTTCCTGAAACATTTCATTCAAAACACTCTTTTTTTGGGCTTTAAGCCATTCAATCTGGTTTATGGGCAGTTTTAATTTTAAACTAACCTCTTCCAACGGCATTTCCACTTTTCTTATTTCTTCCAATGTGATGCCCTCTTCAATATTAGGAAACCATGAATCATTTTCATTGATTTTATCGAAATCCTCATATTCATTTAGATCATCAAGTTCAGAAAATAAATTTAGCTGTGGCAAGCCTCCTGGGAGGATTTTCGCATGCATAATGGTCTGAAGGATGCGACCATCCTCTAATTCTATTTCCATAATCAGATTTTCAAACTTTCTGTATTTTTTCAGCGTCACTTCGCTCACAATGAGATCCAATTGCAAGCTGAATCCAGAACTTGATTCAAAAATATAGATGGCACTATTAAAAATATGGATACTCTCTCCATCGATTTTTACCGATTTTACAACAACCATATCTGTTCCCCCATGAAGCCGTCTCAAATATTCTTATAATTTTTAACTATTAACTTAATTTTATATCATAACCTATTAATTGTTCAATCGGCAGGAGGGCAGAATCCTTTAACTATTTTACCCTGGCAAATCCAAATCCTGATGCGTAGTCATCCCCTGTTGCTGCACCGTAACCGCCTTTAATGTCGTAAAGTTTAGCTCTTCTTTGCAGTTCTGCGCGGAGCTGGGTGTTGGTCCAAGATAAATTGGAAGACCAAATTTTCGCAGCTAATCCTGAAACATGTGGTGTGGCCATGGAAGTTCCGCTGATGGTATTGTAATTTCCATCGTACCAGGTAGATTGAATGTTACTGCCTGGCGCTGAAATTTCAACATCACGCTCCTGGATAATATAGTCAGCATCAGTAGCGGAGTTGCCGCGGGACGAATAATTTGCGACTCGATACGTTCCATTTTGTTGAACGTTTTCCAAAGCAGCCACAGCCACGGCGTTTTTCAATGCCCCTGGATAACCAATGGTATTATCGGCGTAGCCGCTGTTTCCGGCCGCGGCGACAATCAGCGTACCTTTGCTGTAGGCGTAATCCACGGCGCTGGAAATCATGGTGTCTTTTCCGCTAGACCCAAGTGACATGGAAATGACTACTTTTGAACCAGTTCTAACTGCTTCATCTGCGGCATGGCGAATAGCACCAGCAATATCATCAGAATAACCGGAGCCTTGGTCATTTAACACCTTGTAAGCCCAAAGCTTAGCCTGTGGTGCTACACCATAGACTCCTAATCCATCAGAAGCTCCGTGAGCATTAGCTGTACCGGCTACGTGTGTGCCATGCCCGTTTCGGTCTGTACAAGTGCCATTAACCATTGAGGATGAAGATTGCGTAAAATCTTTACATTGCTCACCATTTCCAACTAAATCATAATGATTTATATATACACCTGTATCTAATACAGCAATTTTAATCCCCGTCCCGCCAGATGTGCTGCTAATATACGGATCATTATAAATTGCCTGAATTCCCCATGGTGTCCGGTCGTCCGGCAGAGAGGTTATGGCGGTTGCACCAACTTTTCCATTCGGCGCATTTTCAACTCGATCCAAATGCACCTCTGGTACTCTTTCAATCTTTAAATTCTTATTATTCAATAATGCTTCATATTGCTTGGTATTTATAGTCGTTGTGAAGCCTTCTGTCCCAAAGTCCCAGCGAACGCCAACATTTTGCTTTGCTTTTGCCATTTCTGCACTTGACCCTTCAATCATAACTCTAAATGTTTCATTTGAGTCAGGACCTTGACCGAATGCTCCGGTCGAAAACAAGGATGCCCCCATTAACAAACCAAGTATTGCAGAACCCACCTTTTTTGACTTTTTCATTCCCTCTTCCCCTCTCTTTTTTATGTAGCGGCATTCAACCGCAATATTGAGTTTATTTTTGAATCACTCATATATGAATGCGTTTACATTGATAAAAGTTGGGAAAATTTCTTTATGACCGTTAGTTAACATAATACAATTATGGGTTCTCATTTTCCTATATGAATTTTATTCATTCTGAGCCAATAAAATGATATGATTATGGTTATGAATAAAAAAGGAAGCTCTCTTTCTTTTCACCACGGAGGAACAGAATGAAAAAAATGAATAGAACCCTGCTCATCATTGGGATTATTTTTGTAGCGTTTAATTTACGGCCTGCCCTCACATCTGTGGGCCCACTCATAGGGTTTATCCGGACGGACTTGGGCATTTCAAATGGGACAGCCGGATTTATTACCACTCTCCCATTACTATCATTTGCGGTAATTTCCGTGCTTGCACCAAGAATCAGCCGCACCTATGGCAATGAGCGAACTATATTTTTCGGCCTTTTTATCTTATTTATCGGAATTATCATACGGTCACTTGGTTACATCCCAACCGTTTTTCTCGGCACCCTTCTGATCGGGGTTGGCATCGCGGTCGGGAATGTCCTCCTGCCTAGTTTAGTAAAGCTGAAATTCCCGGATAAGGTTGGAATCATGACAAGCACCTATACGACAGCACTTAGTACCTTTGCTGCGCTTGGGTCTGGGATTATTGTGCCGCTAGCCCAAGGGATGGCTTTAGGCTGGAAAACAGCTCTAGCTTTTTGGGCCGTATTAGCCGTGATGGCAATGATTATTTGGTTCCCGCAGCTTCGTGAAACAAGCGTCCGTAAACCGGTCGAGAACATTCCTTCCGGAAATAAAGGCCTATGGTCTTCTGCATTGGCCTGGCAGGTTACCTTTTTTATAGGACTACAATCATTTTTGTTTTACTGCACAATCGCCTGGCTGCCGGCCATTTTAGAAAGCCACGGGATGAGCTTGACGTTAGCAGGTTGGATCCTTTCTATCATGCAATTGGCGGGGCTTCCGGCCACGTTTATGACACCGGTCATAGCCGAACGTTTTCGACATCAAAAAGGAATGGTTCTCTTTTTAGGAATTCTTCACTTAGTTGGGTTATTTGGACTTATCTTTAGTAGTAATACCATATTATTAATAACGTCCGTTATTTTTATAGGAGTTGCCCAGAGTGCAAGCTTTAGTTTAGCCCTCACCTTTATCGGTCTACGAACAACCAATGCCAGAGAGGCAGCGAGTTTATCGGGCATGTCTCAATCAATCGGCTATCTGCTGGCAGCAATCGGTCCTAGTTTGATTGGTTTCCTTTTCGACCAGACCCAGTCATGGATGATTCCGTTATTCGTTTTAGCAATTATAAATGTCATGTTAACCGTTGCAGGTATTGGTGCGGGAAGAAATCAATACGTCTTTCGTGAACCATTGAAAAAAATTAGTTAAAAACTAAAAAAATGCCGGTACTCCTTTTTGTAAATGAGAGTAACCGGCATTTTTTTCTTCATTTTAGAAAAACTATCTTCTTCTAAAGCCTTCTTCAACTAAAAATATTTCCGCCTCTTCCCGTGTACCGAAAGTTTCTTCGAGATTGAGTCCGAAATAAATATTCCAGGTTTCATCCTCGTTCACTAATAACAGAACTTGATTTTCCACATTGACCCATCGTTCCTCTTCGTTATCCCCAACAATCGCTTCCTCTTCGAGAGGCTTTTCAACAGCAGACAAGCTATTAATGGATTCTCTAATCAGTTTTTTTAACTCTTCCTCCGAGTAGTCTCGTATATTAACCATCCCTTTAGCATCGGTATGATATTGGGATATGCGGCCGGCATATACGAATCCATTTCCATTTGGATGGAGATGGTACACCACATTTTTCTTTTCATAAACACTTTCGTTATATTGGAAATTTACTCGTCCTAGTGAAACATTTACCTTCTCAAGTTCGGGAAATGATTCGATTACAGCCAGTTTTTCTTCAAAAGTTAGCATAATATCCTCCAAATTTCTATCTATAAAATATCATTTTAACCTACATTATAATATTTTGCATTTAAATCACCAACTTAATTAAAAAGCCCTCTATCCCAGATAGAGGGCTTACAGCCTTATGCAGATTTACGGATGAAAGATTTCTTACCTTCTAAACGGTTCTTACGGTGTTCAGCAGTAGCCGTGAACAATACGTCTGTTGAGGAGTTCAATGCTGTTTCACAGGAATCCTGTAAAACACCGATGATAAAACCTACGCCGACAACTTGCATTGCCACGTCATTTGGGATTCCAAATAGGGAACATGCCAGCGGAATCAATAATAAGGATCCGCCCGCAACCCCTGAAGCACCACAAGCACATACGGCTGATAAAACACTAAGAATGATAGCAGTAGGGATATCTACTTGAATACCAAGGGTATGAACAGCTGCTAGTGTAAGAACTGAAATCGTAACAGCAGCACCGGCCATATTGATGGTTGCACCTAACGGAATGGAGACAGAATAAGTATCCTTATCTAAACCTAGTTTTTCACATAATTTCATATTAACCGGAATATTGGCAGCAGAACTACGTGTAAAGAAGGCTGTAATGCCGCTTTCCTTAAGACACATAAACACAAGTGGGAACGGGTTTTGACGTGTAGCAACGAAAACGATAAGCGGATTGACGACAAGCGCCACAAAAATCATACAGCCGAGTAAAACGACTAGCAATTTTCCATAGCTAAGCAAAGAATCAATACCATTTGTCGTAATCGAGTCGATAACAAGACCCATGATGCCTAGCGGTGCCAACTTAATGACCCAAGTGACCATTTTGGAGACAGCATCGGAAAAGTTCGAAATCATTGTTTTTGTTGTATCCGGAGCATTTTTCAATGCAATACCAAGAACAACTGCCCAAGCTAAGATTCCGATATAGTTCGCATTAAAGATGGCTTTGACAGGGTTATCAACAACATTCAGAAGTAGAGTTTTCAGAACTTCTACAACACCCCCAGGAGCTGTCATATCCTCGGCGCCTTTTGCAAGAGTTAAATTTACTGGGAAAATAAAGCTTATAATTACTGCGATTAATCCTGCTAGAAATGTACCTAAGAGATAAAGAACGAGAATGGATTTCATATTCGTTTGTTGACCGCTCTTGTGCTGCGCGATGGCCGACATAACCAAGAAAAGTACCAATACAGGTGCAATGGCTTTTAAAGCACCGACAAATAATGAACCGAAAATGACTAGCGGCTTTGCTACTGCAGGAACCGTTAAAGCTAGGATAATACCAATAATCAAACCAACAATGATTTGTTTTACTAGACTTACTTGATTCCACTTTTTCAATAGGTTTTTCAAATAAACTCCCCCACTTTTTTATTATTTACGTAAAAAATATCTCTGCCAAACCCTATTGCCTAACATTATTATAAAGAATATTTAGATATCTCACAATAGTATTATTTTCAAGTAGTTATATATAGAATATTTTAAAAATTCCTATAAATATAAAGTCTTAGAAATCTATCAAGTTTATTCCCTGTCCAAATTATTATTAACACAATAATATCACAATCTCTTCTATTAGCGAATGGTATAATAATATAAACAGTTCCCTTAAGACGTCAGCTTTTTAGAAAACAAAACCCACCCTCATAGACAAAAAGGGTGGGTTACTCAGCTATCTTTTATTTTCGATTGACTAGATTTTCCTTTCTTTCCCTTCCCAGTGTGGGTCCCTTAATAGGCGGCGGACTACTTTTCCTACCGGACTTTTTGGCAAGGATTCAATGAATTCAATAGAAGAAGGCTTTTTATATGAAGCTAACTTCTCTTTACAAAATATGATAAGTTCTTCTTCAGATACTGTTTGGCCGTCTTTGAGAACGACATATGCCTTCACTGTTTCTACCCATTTTTCATCCGGAACACCAACTACAGCGGCTTCCATGACCGCCGGATGCTGATAAAGGATTTCCTCCACTTCCCGCGGATACACGTTAAAACCACCTGAAATGATCATATCTGATTTACGGTCAACCAAGAATAAATAACCTTTTTTATCGAGATATCCCATATCCCGGGTATGTACCCAGCCATCTTTTATCGTTTCATCTGTTAACACAGGTTCATTCCAATAACCAAGCATAGCTTGACTGGATTTTACAGCAATCTCGCCAATTTCCCCAGCTTGGCGCTCCTCACCGAATTCATCAACTATTTTAATAGATGCAGTCGGAACGGGTCGGCCACAGGACAGCAATCTTTCTTCGCCTTCCTCTCCACCAATGGTATGGTCCTGTTTGTTTAAAATGGAAAGAATCAGCGGTGCCTCCGTTTGGCCGTAGTATTGAACAAATTTTGGGCCCCATAAGGCGAGTCCGCGCCGCAAAGCTTCACGAGGCATCGGTGACGCACCATATATAATATTTCTAACGGATTCAAAGGAATACTGTTCGACATTAGGCTGGGACAATAGCATGACAATCATGGTTGGAACTAAATTCAATGTGGTAGGTTTTTCATGGTGTATGGTTTGAAGATATTGTTCGGGATTGAAGCCTGACAGAATGGAATTTGCTGCACCTGATACCCAATGCGGAAGCACCAACGTACCTGACGCATGGGTCAATGGCGCCGCGTGAAGCATTGTATCTCCTTCGTGGATATCTAATGATGATAAGATATTATTGCTAATAGCTGTCCAAATTTCTTGAGTATGAACGGCTGCTTTAAGTGTACCAGTTGTTCCTGAAGTATATTGAATAGTGGCAATATCGGATTCATGTACTTTCACTGACGGTTCCTCTTCGGAAACACCTTTAATAAATTCTGCCATATTAATCATCCATGGTTCTCTTGTGGAACCATTCATTTGGCAGAAGTAACGGAGATTTTCACAATGAATTTTTATTTGTGCGGCTCGTTCATTAAATTCCTCTGTATATAAAAGCGCACTGGCACCGGTCTCCTTAATCATATGAATATGTTCATTCTCTGATAATCTTGTATTAAGTGGGACTCTGATAATCCCAGTAAGGAGAAGTGCAAAATCAATTTCAACACTTTGAAGGGAATTTGCCAGCAAAAATGCCACCCGGTCCCCTTTTTTGAGACCAAGGCTCAACAGGGCATTGGCTAAGCGATTGCTATTCCGATAAACTTGATCGAACGTTAATTTTTGCCCTTGAAAAATAACTCCTGTATGATTAGGGAAATAAACGGCACCTCTTTTGATTAATTCAGCTACATTCACTAACGATTCCTCCCCCAATAAGAATATATTTCTATCATTCAATTACGAATTAGATCCATTACCCGTCTATTTCAAGTTCAGTCCGAATTCTCCGTGCCTGCCCTGCCCTTTTGAAAAACGGGTGGCACCTTCTCTCGTTTCCCCACTATTAACGACATTCACCCCTAACAAGAACTCCAACTGCATGGCCTTATCAAAGTCCTGATCAAAGCCCCGATAGACTGCTTCCCGGTCACTAATCATGCAAGCTTGTGGAAACTCGGTAATTTCTGCAGCAAGTTTTTCCGCCTCTTCCTTAGCTGTCCCTGTTTCAACGACACGGTTTGCTAAACCAATCATCAGCGCCTCTTCTGCGTGTACAGGCCGGCCAGTTAAAATCAAGTCCAATGCTCGGCTCATACCGATTAACCTTGGAAGTCTTTGCGTTCCGCCATCCACAAGCGGAACACCAAATCTCCGGCAAAACACACCCATGACTGCATCTCGTTCCATCACCCTCAGATCACACCAAAGGGCAAGCTCTATACCGCCAGCAACCGCGTAACCTGATACTGCAGCAATTACCGGTTTGGATAAGTGCATTCTGCTAGGTCCCATTGGACCATCCTTTAACATGTCAAGGTTCATTTCATTTCCTTCATCTTTAGAAAGCGCCTTCAAATCGGCCCCTGCACAAAAGGTTCCGCCTGCACCATGCAGAACAGCAACCCTTAATGTATCGTCATTTTCAAATTCTCTAAATGCATCCGCCAGCTCCTTAGCGGTCCTTCGATCAACAGCATTTCTCACTTCAGGTCGGTTAATCGTAATCGTACAGACCTTCCCCTTTTTCTCCATAATCACATTCATTCTTGACTGCCTCCTACTCTCCCGTTTAAATAACTAGAAATTAAATCTTTAAAGTTTAGTTCCATCTCGTCCATGTCATATAATTGATTATTCATTGTCCACATCGTCCCCAGGCCGATACCCATTGCGATAATCATGACAGGTAAGTTTTTTAACTGCGTTCCCTTATTGGATACATCACCTAAATATTGCTGGGTATACTCTACTAGGTTGTTAAAAAACTTATTAATAATTTTACGGATTTGCGGATTATGATTTGCCTCGCCCAAATAATTTAAAAAAACGGCCATGTATTCAGGATTTTCTTTTGAAACCACATTAATATTTTCCAAATGCTTCATCAATTTGTCTTCCGGATTTTGCAGCGGTTCAACTGTTTCCATTACCTTTTCATGGGACCGGCGAAATGAAACCTTGAGAACCTGCATAAGCAAATCTTCCTTGCTTTTAAAATAATGATAAATAATCCCCGTGCTGATACCGGCTTCCTCGGCTATATCTTTCATGGACAAATTTGAAAGCCCCTTTGAAATGATACAATTTTTCGCGGCCACAATTACTTGCTCTTTCCTGATGTCTTCCATTCCTACTTTTGGCACAATTGCACCCCCTTTTTTATTTATAATGAACGTTCAATATAAATAATAATACTTTAATGAATTTTCTGTCAACTATAACACCTTTTATTCCAACTCTTAAACTACATACGCCTGTCCTGTCTGCATAAAATCTGGGACACCAAATCATACTAACATTGAGAAAATGTGGAATATTGGCAAGAGCACTTAAATATACAGGGGAAATGATACATGAAATTCCGTAAAAGGAAATTATTATCAGAAATTATAAATGAGAAAAGTAAAATGGTTCTAAATGAACAACAAGTGCTTTTAAGTAAGGATCAGCTATCTGCCCATTTAGACGATAATGTCCAAAAGTTGGAATCAATCTATGCGGATTGTGCCGATATAAAGTTTCGTCATTTTTTAATTGGAAATGAATCAAAAGCTGTTCTTATTTATGTTGACGGCATGTCAAACGTCGAAGAAATCGATAATAACCTTTTAACACCGTTAATGCGTATAGACCTAGAAAAAGAACCGGATATCAATGCCCTGATTGAAAAGACCCTAACGGTTTCTAACATAAAAGAAATACAGACCTATGACGATGTGGTTAATGAGATTTCAATAGGAAATCCGATCATTTTAATAGATCATCAATCAAAAGGAATTTCGGCCGGAATTCCTCAATGGGAAAAACGTTCACTTCAAGAACCAACTGCAGAAACTGTGGTCCGAGGTCCGAGAGATGGCTTTATTGAAACGATAAGCACAAATATTGTCCTGCTGCGCAGGAAAATCAGGAGTCCTAAATTGAAAATAAAATCCCTTCAATTAGGACGCTATAGCCAAACACAAGTCGTCATCATGTACATTGAAGGTATTGCCGATCAAACGCTCATACAGGAGGTTCAAAACCGTTTAAATCGGATTGATATTGACGGCATTCTCGAGAGTGGATATATCGAGGAGTTTATCAAGGATCATCCTTACTCCCCTTTTCCTTTAATTTTAAATACTGAGCGTCCGGATATTGCAGCTGCAAGCTTACTGGAAGGTAACGTGGTCATCTTAACCGATGGGACTCCCTTCGCCCTGATTGCCCCAACGACCTTTTACTCCCTGCTGCAGTCACCAGAGGATTATTATGAAGGGTTTATCATTGGAACACTGATTCGGTGGCTTCGTTATGTCTTTTTGCTGGTGGCCTTGCTGTTACCATCCGTTTACGTTGCTATCCTGACATACCATCAGGAAATGATTCCCACCACCCTATTAATCAGCGTAGCAAAATCCCGGGAACAAATCCCTTTCCCGGCACTCGTTGAAGCATTGATCATGGAAGTTTCATTCGAGGCCCTACGAGAGGCTGGTATCCGCTTGCCCAAGAACATTGGTTCAGCGGTTAGCATTGTCGGTGCTCTGGTCATTGGTCAAGCGGCTGTTTCGGCGGGCTTGGTTTCGGCGCCAATGGTCATGGCCGTAGCGATTACCGGGATTGCTTCCTTCCTAATCCCGCGTTACAGCGCATCGATTGTCCTTCGGATACTTCGGTTCCCCATTATGTTTCTGGCCGGGACATTGGGGCTAGTTGGCATTATGCTCGGACTTCTTACGATCATTGTTCATATGTGTACACTTCGTTCCTTTGGGGTTCCCTATCTTCAGCCTTTGGCACCGATAAGAAAGTCAGAGTTGAAGGACTCCATCATCAGAGCGCCCTGGTGGTCTTTTAAGAAGCGGCCCCATTGGACAGATGATTATAATAAAGTCCGACAGCCAAATGGACAACATCCTTCTCCTCTAAAAGGAAAGGAATAGGAGCTGACTTACCATGCTGGAACAAGGTAAAATTTCGCCGGTTCAAATGGCCTTGCTAATGATCCCGGCTATCATCGCAACTGTGCTTCTGTTGGTGCCGTCGATAACCGCCAAACACGCCCATCATGATTTATGGCTGTCGCCAATATGGGCGTCAGTAACCGGTTTTTTCGTTGTGTTTTTATCCTATCAATTGAATAAACTTTTTCCTGGAAAAACCATTATTGAATATAGCGAACATGTTCTTGGTAAAATATTCGGAAAATTGGTTGGGGGCATTTTTCTATTTTTCTATTTGCACATAACAGGTATTATCGTGCGGGAATACGGCGAGTTTGTATCCGGCGCCGCACTGTTCCATACCCCAATGGGCGTTATAATCGGAACCATGGTAGTTGTTTGTTCGTTTGCAGTTCTTGGCGGTCTGGAAGTGATGGGTAGAGCCTCCGAAATCATCGTTCCCGTCGTGGTTCTTCTCTACATCTTGCTTTTCATTCTGCTGATCAAAGATTTGGAACTGAAAAATCTGTTTCCCATTATGGAAAAAGGGATTATGCCTTCTTTAATGGGGTCGATTGTCCCGCAAAGTTGGTACAGTGAGTTCATCCTGGTCTCTTTTTTATTGCCATATGTGACAAATCAGAAAAAAGGGTTTAAATGGGGATTGATAGCGGTTTTCATCGTCTTGTTTCTAATGGTTCTTACCAATATCATGACTCTCTTATTGTTTGGAAATTTGACCGCTTCCCTCACCTACCCTGTGATGGTGGCAGCCCGTTACATTAGTATCGCTGATTTCTTGGAACATTTGGAATCGATTGTAATGGCGATTTGGATTGCCGGGACCTTTATCAAAATTACGGTTTTTTATTATGCACTTGCTCTAGGCACCGCCCAGTGGCTTAAGCTATCAGATTACCGCCCAATCGTGCTGCCGATTGGTTTCTTAATTCTCTTACAAGGGCTTTGGGCAGCACGGGATCTTCAGGAATTATCCCATTTTCTTGCAACATCGGGGGCAATTTATATTTTATCCATTCAGGTAATTCTTCCAGTTATCCTGCTGATGACTGCATTCATTCGAAAAAAACTCGGACAGCGGAAAGGAAACAAGCAGAATGAAACACCGGTCAATCAGTGAAAAAGGACTGCTCTATTTTATTCTTATTTGTTCAGTCATTTTGCTCTCTGGCTGCTGGGACAGGAATGAAGTAAATGATTTAGCCTTAATAACGGCGGCAGGTTTTGATAAATTTGCAGATGATAAAATTGAACTGACCGTTCTTGTCTTTATTCCAAAGGGTGGCGGCAGTAGTAATCAGGCGATGGAGAGCAGCAACAGTGGAGCGAGTGATACTCTGGTAAGATCGGCCGTGGGGAAAACCGTTGCAGATGCGATGGCCAAACTTCAGGAAAAACTGCCCCGGAAAATCTTTTGGGGGCACACTGATGTTTTTATCTTTCACGAAGTACTTGCGAAAAAAGGAATTGCCGAACACGTTGACTTTATCATGCGGCATCCAACGCTTCGGGAACGAGGGCAAATTTTTATCAGCAGCCAAAAGGCTCAAAAGGTGCTAAAACTTATGCCCCCGCTCGAACGTGATTTGTCCGAGGTTTTGAAGGAACTAAGCCAGCATAAGTTGGGATTAAACATTACCACCAAAAAATTTACGCAAATGCTGATGGGGGATTCAGGCGATTGTGCTCTGCCTTGGATTACCATCCTCCCCCCTGAAAATAAGGAAAAACCTCAACAGACCATTGCTTACATCACAGGGACCGCCATTTTCAAAAAGGATAAAATGATAGGAATTATTGACGATTCCGTTACAAGGGGCGTGCTTTGGCTAAGAGATGAGATTCAGTTAGGAGTGATTACGATTAAGCCTCCAAAAACTGATGGTTATATCTCAGTCAATGTGCTGCAAGCACAATCAAAGCTGGTACCGAAAATACAGAATGGCAATTGGACAATCACTCTTAAATCAGTATCTGCCAGTGATATCGTTCAAAATACAACAAACTTAGATGTATCGAATCCAGTTGTTGTAAAATCTCTTGAACCGCTATTAGCCAGTGAGATAGAAAAAAGAATAAAACAGGCCAGGACTCAAGTGCAAGAGGAGATGAAAGCAGATATTTTTGGATTTGCTGAAGCCTTTCACCGTAAATATCCCGATGTATGGAATAAGAAAAAAAATCGCTGGAATGAAATCTATCCCAATGTTGAATTAAAATTTGATACAAAATGCCATATTCGCAGGCAGGGCCTAACTTCTTAAAACACACTTACAGGAGAAAAAGGGGTGAAATTATGAAATGGGGTCTGGTGATAACCAGTTTATTCATTGCCATCTCCATGTTTCTTTTTCAATGGCCAAAACTAAAAAAGCATCAAAAGAAAGAAAAAGCTGCATTTCTATCACTAACCTTCCTTGGATTGTTTCTATCTGTTTTACTTATTTTTTTCCCAGAAATGCCAGGCCCCACTCAAATGATTGACTGGATTTACAAGCCATTAGGAAGGTGGATCGAAAAATAGGCTTTACGACAGTTGGTGGAGGTTATGCGATAGTGGGCACCTATTATCCGACAGTAAGCCATTTTTTACTACCCCAAAAATGAACAATCCACCCTAGCACTGGGCCACGGGTGGATTTTTTTGGTAAAAGGTTATTCAAATAATGGGCTGACCGCCTTTTTGTTGTGAACCCGATCGATAGCTTCAACTAGCAATGGAGCGACGGATAATATTGTCATTTTACCGCTTCTCTTTTCTTCAGGAATGGAAATTGTATTTGTTACCACCAATTCTTTAATCGAGGATGATTCGATTCTGCTGACAGCCGGGCCAGAAAGCAGCGGGTGTGTGCAGCAGGCATAGACAGCCTTTGCCCCTTTTTCCATCATGGCATTAGCTCCGGTTGTAATGGTCCCAGCTGTATCAATGAGATCATCCACAATAATTGCATTCTTTCCTTGAATGTTACCAATAATGTTCATAATATCAGATGTATCGTGCTCAGGGCGGCGCCGGTCAATCAGGGCAATCGGGGCATTTAACAGGCTGGCCATTTTTCTTGCTCTGACCACCCCGCCATTATGCGGTGCAACCACAACAATATCTTCTAATCCTTTTTCTTCAAAATACTTAGAAAGAATCGGAATCCCGGTTAAATGCTCTACAGGTATATCAAAAAAACCTTGAACCTGCGGGGAATGGAAATCCATCGTAATAATCCTGCTGGCACCCGCTGAAACCAAAAGATTCGCGACGAGTTTTGCTGTAATCGGTTCCCGCGATCTTGCTTTCCTGTCTTGGCGGGCATAGCTGTAATATGGCACAACAATGTTAATCACTTTTGCAGAAGCTCGTTTCAAGGCATCAATCATGATAAGAAGCTCCATAATATGTACATTCGTTGGATGTGAAGTAGATTGGACTAAGAAGACTTCACTTCCGCGAACACTTTCTTCTATGCTAATTTGAATTTCACCATCGCTAAATTGCTTCACGGAGCTACGGCCTAACGTGCAGCCTAAAAGTTCAGCCATTTCTTCTGCCAGCTTGCGGTTTGAATTTAAGGTAAACATTTTGAAGTCTTTATTTAATTGATAAGGCACCTTGTTTCCTCCAAAAATACTTTTTCTATTATTATAACATTCAATTGGGACAAGGATAAAATTTTGTCTAAAAATAAAAAAGCATCCTCGAAGGATGCGCCCAATGTTATTTTTCAATTACCTCCACAGAGGAAATCCGTGTAGGATTGATGACAATTTTCTCGTCTCTGTCTAAATATACGAGCGTGTTATGCAAGGTTCTGTCACCATTTGCTGAATCAGTATAAAAAGTTCGAGTGAAGTCTTTTAATGAATAATCCTTTTCGCTAATGACATATTCTTTCCCAGAATCCATGACGACTTTAATTTTCATTTTCCCCACTCCTAACTTAGGTTGTTACTATACAGTATTCGATGTTGGAGGGTGAAAATCCTTTTGAAAAGCCATTCAATTTTTGAAATTATTAAGAACAACTGTTAACAACGTTTCTTTTTGCTGAATGATAAGGCGAGATTTTTTAGCGTATAGAGTCTTCCCGAAAAAATAAATAAATCATCGTAGTTATTTTTTACATACTCTTCTATAATGTCGTGCCCTTCTTGAAACCGGTTCACTAAATAATGGGTGTATTTTCCATCCCAGGAAAATCGATTAATCCTAATAAGTTCATCTGCGATGATTTGATACTGAAACTCCTCCATGATTAGTTTCATTTGATATACCTTATCCACATTTACATAAACACTATTTTTTATTGCGTGGGTCTTATGGACAAATTTAATAAAGTTATTTATATTTTCAGCGAGCATGATCGCTTTTTGCATTTCGAATTGCATGTTTCCATCACCCCTGAAAACATAATGTTTTCCTAGGAAAAGTGTATGTTTAGAACTTTTATTATATTACAAAACGAAAAGTGCCAGGCACCTGTCAATGAATGATGCCCGGCACTTACTTTACTTTTTAAAAAATATACATACAAACTGAGATAATGATTCCCGTATAAACAAGTGTGATAACGGTGAAGCCCATGATGTCGCGGATTTTGAGGCCTGCGATAGCTAAAAGCGGGATGGCCCAGAATGGCTGAATCATGTTGGTCCAGGCATCGCCCCAAGCAACGGCCATGACCACTTTTGCCGGTTCTACCCCCATTTCAAGAGCAGCCGGTATAATCATTGGTGCCTGAACGGCCCATTGGCCGCCTCCAGATGGAATAAACATGTTCAGCAGTCCCGCCGCCCAAAATGTGAATAACGGCAATGTATTGCTTGTAGAAATATCCGTGAATAAATCGGAAATCCATAACGCCAACCCTGAAGCACCCATCATCCCCATGATTCCAGCATAGAACGGATATTGCAAGGCAAATTGGCCGACGCTGCCGGACGCCTTTAATATCCCTTTTCCAAGATCGCGGACGTTTCCATATAATAATAGAGCAAACGTTAAGAAGATGAGGTTGACCGTATTTAAATCCAGTGAGAAGCCATTTTTCACAAAGTGATTGATTAAGTAAGATAATCCTAGAAGCCCTCCGAAAACGGTGATAAGTCTGCTTTTTTCTAATTTATCATTGAGATAATTGGTATCAGAATCTTTAGTGTCCACTTCAATTTTGTCTTCCAACAGTTTTTGATCAATAATAAAGCGGTCTTCTTTTCTTTTTGGATGGACTAGTTTCATGATGAATGGCAAAGTGAAGAAGGTGATGATGACGATGGCCAAATTTAAAGGTGAAAAAAGCGTCTCAGATGTTGGAATGATGCCAATTTTATCTTGAAAAACATGATCTTTTGTCGCTACGAACAAAGCCGGTGAGGAAGAAAGGCCGCCCTCCCAGATGACAAATCCTGAATATCCAGCGGCAACTAGGACTCGGTAATCCACATCCCGTACCTTTTTCGCCACTAGCTTCGCGATAATGCCGGCGACCACAAGTCCAAATGCCCAGCTGATTAGTGAGGCAAAAAGCGACGTAAAGGTCACTAGTAAAATAGCAGAAGTTGGTGTTTTACAAATTCCGGCGATTGATTCAAGTGTTTTAGAAACTGGTTTTGTTAAAGCTAAAGCGTAACTCATGATGAATGTTGTGATGATTTGCGCGGTAAAGGTTAACAGTCCCCAAAAGCCGTCTCCCCAATAAATGGCCATGTCCACAGGTGACTTATCTGTGATGAACATTCCTCCAAGAAACGTGATCACCGTAAGCAAAACAGCAAAAACGAAGGCATCCGGCAGCCATCTTTCTGCAATCTTAGCAAAGAAAAGTCCAACCTTTGCTACAATATTATTTTGGTTATTTAACGAAGACTTTGGCGATTCATTTTGCAGGTTTGGTTTCATTTTATTTCCTCCCTTTTACCAATATAATTTTTTAATAGATGCTTTTGAATTTTCCCAACCGAGGTTCTCGGAAACTCTGAAAGAATCTGAACGGATTCAGGAACCTTAAATTTGGCCAGTTTATTTTTACAGTAATCAATTAATTCCTGCGCGGAAGTTTCATAGTCGTCCTTCAAAATAACAAAGGCGTGAATGGCTTCATCTCTCATTTCATCTGGAACACCTATGACAGCGCTTTCAAACACAGCCTGATGTTGATTCAAAACAGACTCCACTTCGCTGGCTGCGATATTTTCTCCGGCCCGTTTAATCATATCCTTCTTCCGGTCAACAAAATAGAAAAAATCCGTATCCGGGTCCTTACGGGCCATGTCTCCTGTATAAAGCCAGCCATCCTGCAATGTCTCGTTTGTGGCTGTCTCATTGTTAAAATACCCCTTCATAATCGTTCTGCCTGGAATTCCGGAAACAACAATTTGCCCTTCTTCACCGTCCCCTACTTCACAGCCATTTTCATCTACCAGTTTGACGTTATAGGCAATATTCGGACGGCCGATACTTAAATTATCACGTACGCCATTTATTGGATTGATCAGCGGCGTTCCGACGGTTTCGGTCATGCCATACAACTGGCATAATGGAACCTGATACCTTTCCTCAAAGGTTCGCAGCTGTTCACTCGTAACTGATTGGGCAAAAACAATTAAACGCAGGTTATTATTGGCATCTTCCGAATCATATTCTTTCTTCAAAATCATTTTGATTGGTGCGGCAAACAAGGAGCCGACCGTGGCCTCGAGACGTTTCGCCTGCTTAAAATACCTGGAAGCACTGAAGGCTTCTGTTATCGCAATACTTGCGCCTACCGTGAGGGCTGGCATCGACAAATAATACTGACCGTTTCCATGGAAAATCGGCAGTACAATCATCACTCGGTCTTCAGGAGTTAACCTTAACGACCTCGACATGATTTCTCCGACAAACACATAGTTGGCGTGAGTGATTAGAACCCCTTTTGGCTTGGATGTCGTCCCTGATGTATACAATATCGCAGCAAGATCATCACTTGAGAGCTTAGGAAACGCCTTCATTGGTTCGTGCTGCATGATAACTTCATCAAGACTTACCCCATACTCTTGGCTGCCCTTGCTTCTTGATAAAATCAAACCATTTAATTGAGTTTGGAAACTAGTAAACTTCTCTACATATTCATCCTCGGTAATGACAAGCCTTGTTTCCGAATGTTCCAATAGGTAGGCAATTTCATCTACTGTGGAAAGAATATTAGTTGGCACCATAACTGCGCCAATGGATGTAATGGCGAACCAGGAAATCATAAAGTCCATGCTGTTAGGCAGGTGCAGCAGGACTTTATCACCTTTTCTAATACCATAAGCATGTAAAGCAGATGCAAGCCTTCTGACCCGGCTGCTAAATTCTTCATATGTATGAGAAAGTGTCTGTTCATCTTTGTCTTCAAATACGATAAAGGTCTTTTTTGGAAAAAGAGCGGTCATTTCTTCTAAAAGCTTTGGAATCGTTCTATTTCCGATAATATCTGTCATGGGTTGTTCCCTCCTGCCAACCATCGTTTCATTTTTAATGAATTCCTCCCTATTTTTTTATAGTTCTACACGTTTATCTAATATGCAATTTCCATGCCAAAACCACAAAACATTGTCATGTTCACAAAATTGTTATTTTTATAGTCTAAAAGCACAATAAAATTGATTCTATTCAGAATCACTGATGAAGAACGTAATCGGTTTGCTGAAATCCAAGCCTCTGCATTTTTTTCACTAATGTTGATTGGCTGATACCGAGGGCCTTTGCCGCTTTCCTGGTGGATCGGTATTGAACCATCGCTTCCATGATCATCGTTCTTTCAAGGTCTTGGACAACTTCTTTTAATGTCTTTTCAGTTGTTAAGGATTGGGACAAATACTGATGATTGAAAGAAAAATGGCGGGTATCTATCATTTCTGATTCGACAGTTACCACAAGCCGTTCTATCAAATTCTGCATCTCGCGAATGTTCCCCGGCCAGGAATAGGTCTTCATTTGGGTAATAGCCGCATCCGACAATTGCTTATTCATGTTATATTTTTGGTTCAATTTCTTTAAAAAATAAAAAGCGAGGAGCGGGATGTCCTCTTTCCGTTCGCGTAAGGAAGGGATTTTAATAGGAACAACATTTAAGCGATAGTATAAATCTTGGCGAAACTCCCCTCTGACTACCATTGATTCCAGGTCTTTATTGGTAGCTGAGATAATCCGAATATCAATTTTCTTCGGTTGACCTCCGCCAATCCGTCTGACTTCTAATTCTTGAATGACCCTTAAAAGCTTGACCTGAAGATGGAGCGGCATTTCCCCAATTTCATCAAGGAAAATGGTGCCTTTGTCAGCCTGTTCAAATAGTCCTGCCCTGCCCCTGCTGTCAGCACCGGTAAAGGCTCCTTTTTCATAGCCAAATAACTCAGATTCAAGCAAATCCTTGGGAATGGCGGCACAATTCACTTTGATGAAAGGTTGATTGGCACGTGAGCTTAATTTTTGAATTAAATTAGCGATTATTTCCTTCCCGACCCCTGATTCCCCAAGCAGTAAAATCGTCGAATGAACCGGGGCAATTTTTTGCACTAAATCGATGACTTTTAACATTTTATCACTGTTGGCGATAATGCCTTGGTGTGAGATGATATGTTCCTTTTTTTGATAGAACTCTAATTCTTGCAAATATTGGTCCGCAAGCGCCTTGGTCTGTTTAAGTTCGATCTTTAATTGATTTAAAGAGGAGATGTCCCTTAGGTTAGTAACAACATACAAAATTTCCCCATTCTCATCAAAGATGGGGTTACCTGTAACCAAGAGTTCTTTCCCATTTACTTTTTGGACCATTGTGAGTCTTTCTTTTTTTTCTAAAACATGCATGGAGATGGAATCGGAAATGATGCCATTCTCTTTTAAATCGTTCATATGTTTTCCGATTAGCTGTTCTTTTGTGGCACCCGTGACTCTTGTATAAGCCTCGTTCATTTTAAAACCAAAACCGTTTTTATCGGTAATAAAAATTGGATCGTAGCTGGAGTCGATAAAATCTTCAAAAATCTTGGCCAATTTGGTGGTACGGTTTAATTCGTCAGTAAGTTTGTGTATTTGTTCTTGAAGATTTGTTCCCAAATTATTCATCTTTTTCCACCCCTTGTCAGTTTATTATAAATTATCTGATTACTTTTTTCATCACTTAATAGTGAAAACTTGTCCTTGAAGAAGGAATACTTCAATTTGAACAAGAATAAATATAGTGGATTATGAACTGAGGTGACAAAGATGTTAAAACAGGAACAATTAAAAGAAATTAAAGCTCTACAAGAGATTTGTGAAAAAGAAGGTGGTTTCCACCTAAAGCTTAATGATGATATGCTCGAAAACCGTAGCGCAGACCGGCAGGAAGATTTCTTTCGTTATGAAGACGGCAAGCTTGTTGGTTTTCTAGGAAGCTATGGGTTTGGAAATAAAGTGGAGCTTTGCGGGATGGTCCACCCCGATTACCGAAGAAGAGGGATTTTTTCGGAACTGCTGGAAATGGGGCTTATCGAGGCAAAGAAACACGGTGCGAGCACAATTTTATTAAATGCTCCAACAGACTCTCAATCAGCTAAGGAATTTTTAAAAATGATTCCGTGTACCTTTGCGGTGGCGGAGTATCAGATGAAATGGCAGCACACAGAATTAGTCGATGATCCTTCTGTTACGGTAAGACCCTCTTCTAGCAAAGAGGATTGGGAGGCTGAAATCCAGTTAGAAATTTCAGGCTTTGGGTTCAGTGAAAAAGAAGCGCGTGAATTTCAGCAGATCATCTCGGAAACTAGCAGTGAGGATAGGCTGATTATTGAGGCCGAAGGCAGGATAGCTGGAAAAATGCGTGTTTCTGAGTTGAATGGTGAAGCTTGGATTTACGGTTTCGCGATTTTCCCTGAACTGCGAGGAAAAGGGATAGGACGTCGTGCTTTATCAAGGGTCGTCAAAATGGAACATCAGAAAGGCTTGCCGATTTTTCTGGAAGTCGAAGCTAAGAACGCCCATGCGCTGGGGCTCTATGAATCTTGCGGATTTAGGAGTTATCATTCGCAGGATTATTATCTATACCAGAATTAGAATCAAGAAATGCCAGGATATGTTTAGGTATCCTGGCCGTTTTTTCGTTATTCAATAAATCTGGCCACGTCACCACCACATCTTTTACATTTTCCTTCCAAGGCGATTCCAGATGATGACTCCTTTACGGTATAATTTACGATTTGAACCACATCGCAGCAATCACTGCACCAAACATTTCGTTCCAGGTCTTTGCGAATTTTCACTGGAATAGAAAGCCACTTTTTATTAGCGGAAAAAGAAAGCACCTCTTCTTCACTTAGTGTTTCTTCTAACTTCTCTCCCCCTTTTTCCAAAACGTCGATTACCTCTTGAATTTTATCGCTGACTTTTTTGTATTCAATTGTTTTCCAAGCATCTAGAATTGTGATTAAACCCCGATTTTCAGTTGCAGCTATTTTATCTAGTAATAAAAGAATCATGGAGCGGTTCCGGTCTTTTAAGGTTTCAACAAATTCATAGGTTTGATTTTCCGCTGCTCCAATCAATTTTTCCAATAACTCGTCGGCATAGGTCTCCTGTTCAATTTCCCAGCCCTTATCAGTAAAGACGAGCATCGGGAGCCGATAATCATATTCAATGTTTAGATAGTCATGAAGAATCATCCAATCTATTTTTGCAAGAATGTCCTTTTGGGAAACCCCTTTAAATGCCCCGTACACAGGGCTGTAATCCAATTCCAGCTCAAGCACTTTTTTGTCCTTTGACCCGGCTAAAATTTTCGCAAGCAGAGCACGGCCTCCGCTCATGATTAAATCATCAGCTCCACGCAAAATGGTTTTTATCTCATCGTCTGGTAAAGACTTAATCCCGTTTGCGTCAAGCTCCACATTCACTCTGTTGATTTTTTTACCCATCGATCTCCCTCATCTACTATAACTTTTAGATTAATATATCATTATTGCCTTTGGACAGTATATTTAACAATTAAAGAACTTTAGGAAACCTTTTATAAAAGTTAATCGTATTAAATATAAAGAACCTTATATTGGTGGTGTTTTTTATGAAATATTCTTCAAAGAAGGATTGGTGGCTAACAATTATTGTTTTTGGGGGCATGATATTTGCAATTGGAAGCAGCGGAGTGGCGGTTTTTGAAGACACCCCAAATGTTGGAGAAATAATAGCTGCCCTCCTGATCCCGATTCTATTATCCATTTTTATAGTGTGGCTGTGGCTGACTACTTACTATGTTATTGATGATAAAAACTTAATTGTCAGGTATGGGCCGTTTAAGAAAATTATCCCTTTTTATTCAATAAAATCTGTCAGGAAAACGATGAATCCCTTATCTAGCCCGGCGTTGTCTTTAAAAAGACTTGAGATAACATACGGTCAATATGATACTGTTCTCATTTCACCTATGGACAGGGATGAGTTTATGGACGTACTCGCAAAACACTGTCCACATGCAAAGATAATTAGATCATTGTAAGTGCCAGATGGCCACTATAATGTGGTACCTGGCACTTTTTTTGACTGATATCATCGTTTCTAGGAACACTCAATAATATCGAGCGAGTACTATTTTTACCATTGGTGGGTTACTGGACACCTGTTCGGGCAAAATAGGTTTTCTATTTTTACCGTTCGTGGCTTCCCGGTTAATACACGGGTAAAATATGACCTCTATTTTTACCGTTCACAGGTTTCCAGGGCTCACTCGGGTAAAATAGGATCCCTTATTTTTACCGTTCGCGTGTTTACTGGCACCACGCGGGTAAAATAGAACCTCTATTTTTACCGTTCACAGGTTTCCAGGGCTCACGCGGGTAAAATGGGACCCCTATTTTTACCGTTCCCGAGTTTACTGGCACCACGCGGGTAAAATAGAACCTCTATTTTTACCGTTCACAGGTTTCTGGGGCTCACGCGGGTAAAATGGGACCCCTATTTTTACCGTTCCCGAGTTTACTGGCACCACGCGGGTAAAATAGAACCTCTATTTTTACCGTGAGCATCCCACCGGGTAAAATACTACCCAAACAATATCTGTTTTATTTACTACGTTCATTACACTAGCTGTTTTTCTTCACCACAACCCCGCATTGCTCCTCCAACGGCAGAATAACCGCCGACATATCCAAATCGCCTAAACCTTGCTCGGTTGACAAGCGATAGGCCTCCTCCGCCAATTGACCCGTAAATTCCCTCAACCCAGCCTCTTGCAAAAGCTGATTGGCCAAGCGGACATCTTTGTGAACATATTTCACGGCGCCGCCAGGTTCAAATTGGCGGTCGAAAACATACTCCTTCATATGTCTCCGCAAAATTCGGCTGTCCCCATAGCTCGTAGAGAGAATCTTGTAAAGCTGCTCTGGGGCAAGGCCAAATTTAGACCCGGTTACCATCACTTCAGAAACTGCCAAGGAATGAACCGCAACAAGATATTGATTCATGAGCTTGGCAATGCTGCCAGAGCCTGATTGACCGAGATGTTCAATTGTTCCCCCGACAACGCCTAATATCGGAAAAATTTTTTCAAACGCAGCCTGTTCGCCCCCCACCATTATCGTCAAAGATCCACTTTCCGCACCCTCTGGCCCGCCGCTTACCGGGCAGTCGAGATAACTCAATCCTTTTTCAATGGCGCGAGCGTGGATGGTCTTGCTCGTATCTGCACCGACAGAAGTAAAATCGATACAAATGGTACCAGGCCGGGCATTTTCAAGGATTCCGCCGTTTCCTTGATACACTTCTAGAACGTCCCCTGGCATTGATAAACATGTACAAATAACTTCACAGTTTTGAGCCAGCAACGAAATGGATTCTTCGTGAGTGGCGCCATGCTCCACCAGCGCTTTTACTTTTTCCTTTGTCCGGTTATAGACGCTTACTTGATACCCGTGATCCAAGAGCCTTTTTACCATCCTTGAACCCATTACTCCAATCCCAACAAATCCTATTTTCATGTTTATTTTCCTCCTCCCCTAAGCCATTCGAAGCTATCTTGGCTTTTCCCTAAAGGGGTATATTCCAGCCCAATATACCCTTCATATGTATCATGTAAATATTTAAGAATAGATTGATAATCCATTTTCCCTGTACCAGGCTGGTGCCGCCCCGGAACATCGGCAATTTGGATATGGTCCACAACATCAGCATATTGTTGAAATAGACCAAGCGGATTCCCATGGATTCTTTGCATATGGTAAAAATCAAATTGAAGCATCACATTCTGCAGCCTCAACGTATCGAGAATGTCCTTTGCCTGATGAATATCACTCAAAAAATAATCCGGCATATCGTTTTGGTTAATTGGTTCTATCAAAACCGTGAGGCCATGCTTCGCCATTTCCGTTCCGGCAAAGAAAAGGTTCTCAAGAAAGACTTCGGTAGCGATTTTCTTATCATCTTCGGAAACGATACCGGCCATACAGTGAATTCTCGGGACGTTCAAGGCTGTGGCATACTTTATTCCTTCCATAACTGAACTTCTAAATTCATCCACCCGATTAGGGTTAACCGCAAGACCACGGTCGCCCTTTGACCAATTACCTGGCGGCAAATTCAAGAGAACCATCGATAATTGATTTTGGACAAGTTCCAATTGAATCTCTTCTATCGAATATGTATAAGGAAATTGACACTCCACAAAGGAAAATCCACACTCCCGGGCTTTCTTAAACCGTTCCAAAAAAGGAACTTCAGTAAAAACAGTTGTAAGGTTAACAGCAAATTTGTTCATCTTAAACTCCATCAATAAAAATTTTTAGAAAAGCACTAAATAAAAGATTCGACTATAATTTTAGTTTTCCCTTGCATTTTTTCAAAAAATCGACAAATAAAATGCCTGGTACCGTCTTAAACCGGATGATACCAGGCACTTGTTACTTTATTTAGATGCGAATTCCGGCTTTCTTTTTTCTAAAAAGGCAGATGTTCCTTCGTTTTTGTCTTCTGTAGAAAACAGGACAGCTTGGGCAAGTTTTTCAATAAGCAGGCCAGTTCTTTGGTCTGTTTCAAATCCGGTTAAAACGGCAAGCTTTGCCAACTTAACAGCAAGCGGTCCTTTTGCAAGGATTTTATCTGCTACTTCCTCGGTTTTTGCTACCAGATCCTCCGGTGCTACTACTTCAGATACTAATCCAATCCGGTACGCTTCTTCCCCGTCAATCATTTTTCCAGTTAGAATCATCTCAAGCGCTTTCCCTTTGCCAACAACGCGAGCTAGTCGCTGGGTCCCGCCAGCAGAAGGAATGATAGCAAGATTCAGTTCCGGCAGGCCAAACTTGGCATTTGCGGACGCAACCCGGATGTCACAAGCAAGCGCAAGCTCGCAGCCGCCGCCCAAGGCAAAGCCGTTTACCATCGCAATGGTTGGTTTATCATACATTTCAATGAGATCATATACCTCTTGCATCCCGCCCGGTTTGAAAACATCAAGAGCAGTCTTCTTTTTTAACTGGCTAATATCTGCTCCGGCAGCGAAGGATTTTTCACCTTTTCCGGTAAAAACAACAACGCCGACTGAATCGTCTCCCCTTAACTCATTAAGCGCGGCAACAATCTCCTGCAAAGTCTCAAAGTTCAAAGCATTGCGGAGTTCAGGACGATTAATGACAATATAGGCAAGGCGCCCTTTTCGATTAATTTCAAGATTTTGATAGTTTTGCATCAATAACTCCCCCTATTAATTATAGTTATAAAACCCTTTACCGCTTTTCTTCCCAAGCCGTCCTGCTTTTACGTATTTTACGAGAATAGGACATGGGCGGTATTTCTCTCCAAGTGTTTTATGGAGATATTCCATATTGCGGAGCCGTGTATCAAGGCCAACAAGGTCGGCGAGTTCAAGCGGACCCATTGGATGGTTAAGACCTAATTTAATCGCTTTATCAATATCCTCGACCGTCCCAACACCTTCCATGACCATATTCATGGCTTCATTCCCGATGAGGCAGTTCATCCGGCTGGTGGCAAACCCGGGGAACTCATTGATTTTGACACATTCCTTTCCGAGCGCTTTTCCAAATTCAAAGCTTCTTTCGATTGTCTCCTCGGATGTTTCCAAGCCACAAACCACTTCAATCAGCTTCATTCTCGGTACCGGGTTGAAGAAATGAAGAGCAAGACAGCGTTCCGGTCTCGAGGTTTGCGCCGCAATTTCCGTCGGGCTCATCGTCGATGTATTGGTAGCTAAAATCGCAGAAGGCTTAACGATTTTATCCAGCTGCTTAAAGATTTCTATTTTTAAATCCATGATTTCCAAAACAGCTTCAATGACTATATCGGCATCCTTCGCAGCTTCTTCAAGCTGGGTGGTATAGCGGATTCTGTTTATGGCAGCATCTGCCGTTTCTCTATCAAGTTCGCCTTTTTCAACAGCACGATTAAATTGCTTTTCGATGTAGGATCGGCAGGTCCCCAAGGCAGATTCACTGATATCTTGAACATAGGTTATAAAACCCGCCGCTGCACTTGTATAAGCAATTCCTCGTCCCATCGTGCCGGAACCGATAACACTAACTATTTCCATGCTACTTTCCCCTCTCATGCAGAAAAGAGCCCTCCTTAAGAAGGGGGCTGCTTTTCTGTTAATCTCCTAAACCTAAGCTTTTACAAGCAGATTTTTAATTTCTTCGGTAAGCATTGGCACCACTTCAAATAAATCTCCGACGATTCCGTAATCCGCCACTTTAAAAATATTGGCCTCCGGGTCCTTATTGATGGCAACGACCACTTTAGAGTTAGACATTCCCGCAAGGTGCTGGATGGCCCCAGAAATTCCGCAAGCGATATAAAGATCAGGCGTCACAACCTTACCTGTTTGTCCAATCTGCAGGGAATAATCGCAGTACTCCGCATCACACGCACCGCGTGAAGCACCAACCGCGCCGCCAAGTACATCTGCAAGCTCTTGAAGCGGCTTGAAGCCTTCTTCACTTTTCACGCCGCGTCCACCGGAAATGATCACTTTTGCTTCTGTTAGGTCAACACCTTGGATTGCCTTTTTCGCTACTTCGCGAATGATCGTACGCAAATCCTTGATTTCAACAGAAATAGAGGACACCTCTCCAGTGCGTGATGCATCTTTTTCAAGCGGTGCAATATTATTTGGCCGGATGGAGGCAAAAATTAAGCCGTCCGTTACAATTTTCTTTTCAAATGCTTTACCGGAATAGATTGGGCGGGTAAAAACAACATTTCCCCCTGCTGCTTCAATCGCCACAGCATCGGAAATCAACCCGGAACCAAGCTTGCTGGCAACCTTTGGTGATAGGTCTTTACCAAGTGCTGTGTGGCCAAAGATAATCGCATCCGGCTGTTCCTGCTCCACAACAGCAAGGATTGCCTGGGAAAAGCCATCTGGCGTGTAGCTGGCAAGCTTAGGGTTTTCCACCACGACAGTCCGGTCAGCACCATACTGAATCAACTCTTGTGCCAGATTTCCAACGGATTCACCAAGGAGGACAGCAACTACTTCGCCACCTTCAGCAACGGTTTTTGCTGCGGCAATCCCTTCAAATGATACATTTCTTAATTCCCCATCACGGATTTCTCCAAGTACAATTACTTTTCTAGTCATGTCATTTCCCTCCTTAAATTACCTTTGCTTCTGAATGCAGCAGATTTACGAGTTCTTTTACTTGATCTTGAAGCTCTCCTTCAAGAACGCGGCCGGCTTCTTTTTTCGGAGGCAGATAAATTTCAATTGTTTTCGTTTTGGCTTCGACATCGTCTTCCTCTAAATCGAGGTCGTCAAGCTCTAATTCCTCAAGCGGCTTTTTCTTCGCTTTCATGATTCCCGGTAAGGATGGATAGCGCGGTTCATTTAAGCCTTGTTGCGCAGTTACCAAAAGTGGCAGAGATGTTTCAATCGTTTCAGAGCTTCCTTCAACGTCCCTAACGATGTTGGCGGTCCCGCCGTCTACTTCAATTTTTGTAATGGTGGTGACATAAGGGATATCTAAGAGATCGGCGACACGTGGTCCGACTTGTCCGCTTCCTCCGTCAATCGCGACGTTTCCTGCAAAAATCAGGTCCACATCCTTATCCTTCAAGTATTCAGCCAAGATTTTTGCAGTTGTAAATTCGTCGCCTGTTTCAAGGTCGTCCTCTGTATTAATTAACACGGCTTTATCTGCTCCCATTGCTAGCGCTGTACGCAGTTGCTTTTCTGCATCCTCCCCGCCAACTGATACGACGGTTACTTCCCCGCCTTGGTTATCACGGATTTGGATTGCTTCCTCCACACCGTACTCATCGTATGGATTGATAATAAATTCAGCACCGTCCTCTTGGATGGCTCCTTTTGTGACGACAATTTTTTCCTCGGTATCAAATGTTCTTTTTAACAACACATAAATATTCATGTTCATATCCCTCCTATTAAACTTTTGCTGGGGCGGCATCGTAAGAGTAAAATCCTTTGCCTGTTTTTCTCCCCAGTTCACCTTTTTCAACTTTTTCCTGAACAATCCTTGAAGGTTTGTCCCTCTCGTCGCCGCTCTCCTGGTAACGCTGCATGCGGACGAGGTAATTGACATCGAGGCCGGTTAAATCCATTAGCGCAAATGGACCAATTGGATGGTTGAGCGCTTTTTTGACAACTAGGTCGATGTCCTCGTGACTTGCAATCCCATTTTCAAGAAGGAACAACGCTTCGTCCATCAGCTTTCCTAAAATCCTGTTGGCGACAAATCCGGATATTTCTTTGTTGAGCAGGACTGGAAGCTTATTGATGGATTTCACAAACTCCATCGCCGTTTCGGCCGTTTCAGCAGAAGTGTGCGGCCCGCGGACCACTTCGACAAGCTCCATCACAAGGGCAGGATTGAAGAAATGGACATTGCACACTTGATCCGGCCGTTCGGTTGCATCCGCAATTTTCGAACTAACGATCGTTGAGCTGTTGGTGGCAAGAATCGCGTGGGCCGGTGTGATTTTATCAAGCTTTGAAAATAGCTCTCTTTTAATCTCCAATTTTTCAACAATCGCTTCGATAACAATGTCGGCATCGCTTAATTCTTCCAAGGACGAGGTGAACTTGATTCGATTGAAGGCAGCTTCAACGGTTTCTGCTGTCAGTCTTCCTTTTGCCACCCTTTTTTGCATTTGTTCATCAAGGATTTGTTTTCCTTTTTCAAGGCTTTCTGCACTTACATCCTGCAGCTTGACGCTATAACCGCCGAGCGCACACACCATGGCAATTTGGGCGCCCATGGTGCCGGCGCCAACGACACCAACTTTTTGAATGTTTGTTGTCATTCTTTTTCTCCTTTCTCAAGCTCCTCTTTGACTAGGAGCCTTTTTAAAAGTTTCCCTACGGTATTTCTCGGCAGGGCCTCGCGCACTTCGAACACTTTTGGAACCTTGTATGGTGTTAATTTTGAATAGCAATACCCTTTTAGTTCATCGAGGTCGATTTGTTTTCCGAGCTTTGGCACGACATAGGCTTTGACCGTTTCCCCGTGGTCCTTGTGAGGAATTCCAACGATGGCCGCTTCTTGGATATCGGGATGTTCATACAGAACCCCTTCCACTTCCTGTGGGTAGATGTTAAACCCGCCGACAATGATCATTTCTTTTTTCCTGCCGACGATGTAAAAATAGCCATCCTCATCCATCATCGCCAGGTCACCCGTATGAAGCCAACCTTTCTGCAGCGCTATGCTGGTCTCTTCCGCGTTGTTCCAGTAACCCTTCATGATTTGCGGTCCTTTAATCAGCAATTCCCCCACACTTTGGGGGCCAAGTTCATTGTTTTCATCATCCACAATCAGGCAATCCGTTTCAGGAAAAGGAATCCCGATGCTGCCAATCTTCCTAATGCCAAAAGGCGGATTGCGGTGGGTCGATGGGGACGCTTCTGATAAACCAAACCCTTCAGCAATAGCGGCACCCGTCAGTTTTTCAAATCGTTTCAAGATTTCTACCGGGAGAGGTGCCGATCCAGATGAACAGGTTTTCAGGCAGTTTAAGCCATATTCTTCAATTCCCGGATAATTGACAAAGGAGATGTACATTTTAGGAACTCCAGGAAAAAAAGTAGGCTGATATAGTTTGATTTTTTCAAGCACATCGTTGATATAGAATTTTCGGAATAATAGAATTTCTGCGCCGATATAGATTCCGAGATTCATGGCACTGGTCATCGCGTAAACATGGTATAAAGGGGTTGGTGCAAGGATGGTTTCCTCACCCGGAATCATTTTATCGCCATACATCATGAGGCTTTGGACCACGTTAGCCACCAGGTTATGGTGGGTCAGCATCGCGCCCTTCGTTTTCCCCGTTGTGCCGCCGGTATATTGAATGACTGCCACATTTTTGCGCGGATCGATTTCTGCGGGTGCCTCCATTGGTGCTGAAAAAGGAATCAGCTCATCTAAGGTTTTGAACGCATCCGAGTATAGGTCTTCAAACTGCGAGCCGATAATGTGACGGAATGGGTAAAGTTCGTTTACCTCAAAAATCGTTTTTCGTGATATTGGGTCACCAACGATATAGGAAACCTGCGCGTCAGTGACAATTTGCAGCAGCTCGCGCGGCGTGTACATCGGATTGATTTGGACGACGATGAGACCGAGCGCCTGTGCCGCGTAATAGCTGATGATGTAGTCAGGATGATTACCGAGCATCAAGCCAATTCGCTCACCCTTTTGGAAACCCATCTCCTGCCAGGCACCCGCGAGCCTGTCGACTTGATCTTTAAGCTCTAGATAAGTGGTCTTTTCATCTTCAAAAATAATCGCAGTTTTATGGGTGTACTTTTGTACCGATTGCTCGAACATTTGGTAAAGCGGTATTGCTGGAATTTCAATGCTGGCATTTTGTTCGTGATATTTTGACCACGGTCGGTTGTTCAGTTGTTGCAAATGGGTTGCACCTCCTTTTGTCGGCTAGTATTATTTGCGGAGCGCTCGCCCTTTCTTGCGGATGAGCCGCTCTTACTTACGGATGGCAGCACCTTACTTGCGCATCTCACTTAATGCCCTAAAGCGTACTTCCCCCATCCACAGCCAAAACCTGCCCAGTCACAAAATCACTCGCCGGGCTGGCGAAGTATAGCGCAGCTCCCATTAGGGCGTGGTCATCGCCAATTCTGCCGAGCGGATTATGCTTTTTAATTTCCTCTCCGCGTTCTGCTAGTACATGTTTTGTCATTTTGGATGGGAAGAATCCCGGAGCAATGGCATTTACATAAATTTGATGACGGGCCCATTTTCTAGCAAGGTCTTTTGTAAAATGATGAACGGCCGCTTTGCTCGTGCTGTAGCCAATGGCATTTAGCACTTCAGGCGGTTCAGCCTTGATGCCAGCAACCGATCCAATGTTGATAATCTTGCCGGATTTTCGTTCAATCATCTGTTTGCCGACTGCTTTTGTCACTAGAAACATCCCGGTCAGGTTAACGTTCATGACTTTTTCCCAGGCTTCCAAAGGCATTTCTTCAACCGGTGCTCCCCAGGTGGCGCCACTGTTGTTGACAAGGATGTCAATTTGGCCAAAATCAGAGAGAATCTGGTTCACCAGCTCGTTGACGTCGTTTTCATTTTGAATATTGCAGGAATACCCTTTCGCTTTCACACCAAACGTTTCAGATAAGTACTGTGCCGTTTCCTCACACTGGTCTAAATGCCGCGAACAAACGGCGATGTGGCAGCCGGAGGAAGCGTAAGCCTCAGCGATTTGCCGGCCAAGCCCTCTGCCCCCGCCTGTAATAAAAGCAACCTTATTTTCGATATTAAACAATTCTTTTTGCATGCTCTTCCCCCATCTTAATTTTCTTCTAAGATTCTTCTTGCAATAATCAGGCGCTGGATTTCGTTGGTACCTTCATAAATCTTGGTAATCCTGGCATCACGGTAGAAGCGTTCGACTGGATAGTCAGATACATACCCCATACCGCCATGAATTTGGACAGCTTTATCCGCCACTCGGTTAAATACTTCGGAAGCAAATAATTTCGCCATGGATGCTTCCTTGATGACTTTCTTGCCTTCATCAATCATCATCGCTGCTCTTAAAGTAAGTGCTCTGGCTGCCTCTGTTTCGGTGGCCATATCGGCGAGCATCCACTGAATCGCTTGATTTTCCGCAATTGGTTTTTTAAATTGAACTCTTTGCTTGGCATAGGAAGCGGATAACTCAATTAACTTATCGCAGGAACCGACGGACCGTGCGGCAAGCCCTACGCGGCCTTCGCCAAGGATTTTTAACGCGGACATATAGCCCATGCCGACTTCACCAATGACATTTTCTTCAGGAACCACGCAGTCTTCAAAAATTAACTGAGCGGTATAGGAGCCACGTAAGCCCATTTTTTTATCCTTCTTGCCGACGGTGAAGCCTGGGAAATTCTTTTCTACGAGGAAAGCAGTAATGCCGCCCTTGGCGCCTTTTTCAGGATCTGTTAAGGCAAAAACGGTAAATACATCGGCGACCGGTGCATTAGTAATGAAATGCTTTGTCCCATTCAGAATCCAGTTGCTTCCTCTTTTTTCAGCTCGTGTCGCTAGATTGGTCGCATCTGAGCCTGCTCCTGGTTCTGAAAGAGCGAAGGCGGCAATTTTTCGCCCTGCGGCCATGTCAGGAAGATATTTTTGCTTAAGGTATTCAGAGGCTAGCTTTACAAGCCCGGTGCTGCCGATTCCCGTGTGGGCACTGATTAAGCTAACAAAACCATTGTGAGTGCGGCCAAGCTGCTCGAGGACGACGGCTTTCCCAACCGCATTGAGGCCAATGCCACCATATTCTTCTGGAATGCTGATGCCAAACAAGCCTAAATCTTTTGCCTGTTCAATCAGATGCTGCGGAATGCGGTCCTCATCCTCGATGATTTGAGCGTAAGGTTCAACTTCCTTTTCAACAAAGTTTCGTACCATTTGTTTCATTTGTTCAATTTCTTGTGGAAGTGTCACTAACATATGTATTTCCTCCTCTTATTTGTTTCAGTTTATAAAATTATAGATGCAAGAACCGTGCCAACATTGGAAACGCTTTAAAATAAATATTTTGAACTTTTTTATAATTTAAATGATTCATTTTTGAATTAAAGAAATGGCCAAAGTATTGTTAACTCCTGTGATTCATTTTTGAATTAAAAAATCATTTATGAATCAAAAATAAAAACCACCTTTGCAGGTGGTTTGGTCAATCAAAATTTCAAGTTGTATTTCTTTAATTTCCTTACGATGGTTGGCTGGCTGCTATCTAGTGCTTCCGCTAATTCATAGGTCGTTCGATATTTTTTCAGTGCCAGCTTAAGCAGCTTCTCTTCAGCTATTTCAGTAGCCTGCTTCAATGTCATCATCTCATTAATCGGAATGTCCTGCATTTTCGTATTTTGATATTCTTGCGGTAGATGGTCTACTGTTAAGGTTGATTCATCTGTAACAAGGCACATTCTCTCAATCAAATTGGACAATTCGCGGACATTCCCAGGCCATCCGTAATTATAGAAAAATTCTCTAAGACCTGAGGAGATGTTTTTGTCCAGAGAATATTTGGTGTTCATCACCTCAAGGAAATAATCGACAAGCGGAAGTATATCTGCTTTCCGGTCGCTAAGGCGTGGAATCGAGATTGGAATCACATTTAAACGATAAAATAAGTCCTCACGAAACTTCCCTGCGGAAACCATTTCCTTTAAATTTCTGTTTGTGGCAGCAATGATCCGTACGTCCACTTTCTTTGAACTGGTTCCGCCAATCCGCTGCACTTCCCGCTCCTGGATGACTCGAAGTAGTTTTACCTGTAAATGAAGCGGAAGTTCCCCCACTTCATCAAGGAACAGAACGCCATCATTGGCAAGTTCAAACATGCCGGCCTTTCCTTTACTGCTGGCGCCTGTAAAGGCACCGGCCTCATAGCCAAACAATTCGGATTCTAGCAAATCAGGAGGAATGGCTCCGCAATTGATTTTTATCATTTGGCCTTTTCGGCTTCGTTCACTATTTTCAAAAATATAGCGTGCCAGTACATCTTTTCCCGTTCCTGTGTCACCAAGAATCAGCACGGTCGCATCGACATTGGCAATGCGCTCTGCTGTCTCATAAATTTTCTGAAGCTGTTCACTCCTGATGACCACGCCGTTTGCGGTGAAGGATTTTCCTTTTAATCGTTCAATCTCTTCTTTATAGCTGTTATTCAATTGATTGGCTTTTGTCAATGCGGCCTGCAGGTCATTTAACTCTGACAGGTCGCGGATATTAGTGACAATACTTTCAATCTCGCCATCTTCATCAAAAACAGGACTGCCTGTTAACAGCACTTCCCTGCCTAGAAAATTTTGCTGAACTAAAGAGACGCTTCGCTTTTTCTCGATAACCTTGTGGGTGACCGAGTTTTTCAGAATGCCTCTCTTCATCAGGTCATCTACTTTTTTACCAATATAGTATTCCTTTGGAATACCTGTCAGCCTTTCAATCGCGGAATTTGTTTTGATGGTAATGCCTTCTTTATTGGTAATATAAATGCCGTCATACATATTCTCAATAACGGCATTAAGCTCTCGGTTAATTTTCCTGGCTTCCTTTAATTCCGAGATTAATGAAGTCAACTCTGTAGAAAAAGTTCCGATATAACCTATATTCTCAGATTCAGGGAACGGGCTTTTGATAAAGATCCAATCTTTATCCCCCAACGATGCATGGATTAGCTGGCCCCCCCTTAACTCTAGCCAGGTATCGAAGACCTCATAGATATACTTCTCCGAAAACGGAATATGCTTTTGGATGATTTCATTGCTATATAGGATGGAACCGTCAGAAGCGGCTGTAAAAAACGGAAACGGAATTTTATCATTGATGAGGACCGTAGCCATGGAATCACTCCAAAAATAGTTTTAAAGGGATTAGAATAACGAAAAATACTGATTATTATTAATTTTATAATATAATAACGAAAACATTTCTTCAAATAGAAACAGGCACTACCCCATAACTGATAGTGCCTGCGCTCTATTTATTGTAAATACTTTGGCGGTGGAGATGTATGCTCCTGGTTCTTGACCTCAGCAAAAATATCCTCTTGGGATTCGGGCTTCACCTTATTGTTTAACAACTGCAAAATTTCATTAATATGCGAAATCTGCGCATTACTAGGTATCAAATTTACGATTGTTTGTTTAAACTCTTCAAAGTCTTTTTTCGTAACAGGCTGGGCTTCTTCCTTTAATTCTAGTCCTAATTGACCATTCGGCTCGAGTGTTGCCCATTTTACGTCACTTATTTTGGTTACACTTTTTTGTCGGAGTTTCATTTCAAGTTGGTCGACCGATAATCGCAGTTTTCGCAAATTGGTTTCATTAATATTGCCGTTTTCGATTACCACTTTTGCCTTACCCGTGATTGCTTTTTCGATTTTGTCAGATTTCATTTGGACAAATTCCATAACCAACAATGTTGCTACAAAGACAGCACCAACCATAAAGGTGGTCCTTAAATCCCTGCCGGCAACAGGTTGAGCAAGAAGTGTTCCAATCGCAATCATAACAACCGTTTCCGCTAAGGTCATTTGAGATATGGTTTTCCTGCCTGCAATTCTTAACAGGATGGTCCCCACTATAACAATCAAGACCGCTTTCCATAAATAACTCCATTCCATAAAAAACACCCTTTGTTTGAGAAAGAATAATTGATATTTTCCCCAATTCTTCATTTATAATCCCTGCAATGCCACAAAATACCATAATAAAAGCAGCCTATATCAAGGCCGCTGCTGTATCGTTATTGTTTAAAAAATTTATTTAATCTCGTAATACCACGTACCGTTCTGCAAATTTTTTGTACATTGATTATTGAAATAGAGGTATTCCAAGTGCGCTAATGTTTCACCAACGGCAAACCGTGTTTCATGGATGTTTAGATTTTGAAACAACCGCCCGTTAACTTCGTAGATGGTCCTTGGTTGTTTCAGCACCTCACAGACTTTTTCCAACCGCTCCTGATGATGGGCCAATAATTCATCGATTCTCTGGTTGGCTCCACGAAAAGGTTTGCCATGGGAAGGGATGACGTACTCAGCATCCAATACTTTTATTTTTTCAAGAGATTGAAAGAACGCTTCTAATGGATTGCGGATGCCCCGGAACCAATAAGAGATATTTGGTGAAATTCTCGGCAAAATATGGTCCGTTGAAAAAAGAATACTACGTTCCTTGTTAAAGAGGCTTATTAACCCATCTGAGTGTCCCGGGGTAAATATCACTTCATATTCATAGTTACCGAAAGGGATTTTCATTCCCTCTATGAGGTGATGGTTTACTGTAGGATAAGGTTTTACCTTAGCATTAAAACTATTTTCATCTGATGTTAGTACCGCGGATAAATCATCGGGAAAGCCAAAGGTATCATAATGCTGCTTCATTTCAGCGATCGATTCCGGCTCCCAGCAGTCTAGTCCTGTCTTTGCATCCACTTCGGTCATCCAAACCTCAGCGTTAGTTAATTGCTGCAAAGTCCCGGCATAGCCAAAATGGTCAGGATGATAATGGGTAATGATGATATCTTTGACATCATGTTTTTCAATAATGGGCCGCCAGATATCCCTGGAAACCTCTGTATTTAAACCTGCATCGATGATGGTCCATCCATTTGCTCCCTCGGCTAAAAAACAATTCACGTGATTTAAACGAAAAGGAAGCGGGACGGTTACTTGTGTGACTCCTATTTCTGTAAGCAAAATTATGACTCCTTCCTGGTACTTTCTAATTCTCTTAAAACAGTTTTTAGAATTTTTCCTGCCGCATTCCGTGGCAGTTCCTCCAAAAATTCTACATTGCGTGGTTTTTTATAGCTTGCTTCACCGTTATGAAAGGCTATTATTAAAAACTTCTTCAAGGCGAAGGGTGCAAGCCCTATGAAACAACCTCTACAACTCTATAGAATCGTATTCGCAATATCTTCCGTTATGGATTCGGCTTTTTGCAGGTTTAGTCGAGCAAGCCGAATTTCTTTGTACCATCTTTCGATTGGCAGGTCACCGGCGTATCCCGAGCCTCCATGAATTTGCAGGACATCATCAATGACTTTTGCGGCGGTTTCCGTTGCATGCAATTTGGCCATTTTCGCAGCAAGCTGCCAATTATGAGCCTTTGTTTCTACTTTTTGTGATGCATCACTTACCATTAATCTTGCAGCTTGTAAATTCAAAACAGCGTTAGCCAACATCGAACGGATGGTCGGGAATTCGGCAAGCGGTTTGCCTCTTGTAATCCGAAGCTGGGCATACTGTTTTCCGTATTCGAGCGCTTTTACAGCTATGCCGATACTTTTGGCTCCGAGCAACACCTGTGATTCTGCAAGCCAGTTCCGAACTAGGGATTGTCCTTCCCCTACAGCACAGATTCGTTGGCTGTCATGGACACGGAAATTATTTAATGTAAAACTGTGTGTTGTTTGAACATCAATCAAAACGGTTTCCTTCATTTCAAGTAAACCTGCATCAAGCAAAAATAACGTTGACAGTGCATCTCCGTTTTCTAATTGGCAATTGACAAGAATGACACCAAAGGAAGATTGATTTATATTTTGAATGTAAGCCTTATGGCCGTTTATCACCCACTCATTTCCTTGTCTGACGGCTATTGTGGTTAAATTTTCAAGATAGTTATCTTCCTGCTCCTCCCAGACAGCGGCAAAACAACCCTTGCCCTTACTGATGGCAGGCTTAATATAGGTGTCAATCTGTTCTTTTGTACATTTTTCTAAAAAACTGGGAAACTCGCCGCCAAAGGCATCGGCGGCCGGATGGTAGAGTCCGAGCCGATGCTTAGCAGCTTCCTCCAATAAAACAGCCCTAACTGGTAGAGATAAACCAGCACCGCCCCATTCTACTTTAGCATGCAATGCCTCCAACCCAGCCCTCTTGGCCACCTTCTTAAGACGGGTTATGACTTCTTCTGGTAGGTCTTTTACGTATTTTTCAGGCGAAAGCTCTTCAGGCAGCACATGCTCTTTGATGAACGACTGAACGGTCTTTTTTAAAATTTCTATTTCATTTTCGACAAGTAGGTCGGGCATAAGTTTCACTTCTTTTCGAAAGAATGGATGTTTTTTGATTCGCTAATAGATGGTTGTTATTCGCTAATAAACTCTTAAAATTCGCTAATAGAACTGCTAAATTCGCTAATAAACCTGTGAAATCCGCTAAATGGATGTCAACTTATACTAAAAAAAAAGCAATCTTAACGCAAAAGTTCTTTCCTTTGAGCTTTTGCCGCCATATTTAGCAGGTTTCTGATGCCAGTATGCAATTTGCCAAAGCGCTCATCTGGGGCTTCGCCGATCTTCCATCGATAATAAATTTGCTGCAGGATGACAGCAATTTTATAAAAAGCAAATGTTAGATAATAATCAATATTGGAGATGTCTCGGCCGCTTTTCTTTGCATACCGTTCCAGCATTTCTTTTCTGGTCATAAAGCCAGGGTTGGTTGTAACGGAAGTCAATCCACTGTTCTCCTCATCTGGCTGGGTCCAGTAGGCGATCGCGGATGCCAAATCCGTTAACGGATCACCGATGGTACTCAATTCCCAATCAAAGACTCCGACAACTTCACCTGGGTTATTGGCGGAAAACATCATATTATTTAATTTAAAATCATTGTGAACAATCGTTGGTGCTGGCGAAGGAGGAATATTGTCAATGAGCCATTTTTCTAAAGTTTCAACAGAAGCGGTATCATCCGTTTTCGAGTTTTGGAATCGTTTGATCCAGCCATGCACCTGACGGCTTAAATACCCGTCTGGATAACCGAAATTCTGAAGGCCAGCTGCTTCATAATCCACAGCATGCAGCTTGACCAGGGTATCGACCACGGCATTGGAAATGAGAAAACCAGTATCCTCACGGGATTTAAATTCTTCCGGCAGCGAATCATCTAGGACCACACCTTCTTTTTTCTCCATCACATAGAAGTGCCGATCCATGATCTCAGAATCCTCGCAGTACAAGTATGGCTTTGGCGCCATTGGGAAGACGCGATTTAATTTTTCGAGAACATCAAATTCCCTTTTCATATCATGTGCTTTTGGCGGTATCGCGCCAAACGGCGGTCTTCTTAAAACAGCTTGCCACTCCCCAATGGTGATAAAGTAAGTTAAGTTCGAGTATCCAGCTGAAAACGCCTTGAATTGAATGGGTTCGTCACTTATTACCGGAATTTCCTGCTTGAGATATTGCTCAACCTTTTCCCAGTTCACTTCGGTTACCTTATTTTTGGACTGCTGCTGGCTCATTCAATCTCTCCTTTGTTTGATACTCCTTTAAAACCTGTCTGGCTACTACCATCCGATGGACTTCATCGGCACCATCATAAATGCGGGCGGCCCTTGCTTCACGGTAAAGACTTTCAAGCGGTGTGTTTGGGGTTAAACCGTATATTCCTAACGTTTGAATCGCCCGATCAATCACATTGTTCAAAACCTGTGCTCCGTAAAACTTGATGAGGGATACTTCTTTTCTGGCTTCATCGCCCTGGTCCATTTTCCAAGCGGCATGAAGTGTCAGCAGTCTTGAGGCCTGTATTTCTGCTTCAGAATCAGCGATGTAGTTTTGGATAATTTGCGAGTCTGCGAGTGTTTTCTGCCCGTCTTTTTTCGTTAAGGAATAGGCAAGCATTTCATTCAAGGAGCGGCGGGCAACCCCGATCCAGCGCATGGCGTGCGTAATTCGGCCAGGGCCTAACCGCAGCTGGGCAAGCTTAAAGCCTTCGCCCCGTTTTCCGAGCAAGTATTTATCTGGAATACGACAATTATGAAAGTGAACCTCACAGTGACCACCGACATAATGGTCACCCAAAACCGGGACTTCACGAATAATTTTAAAGCCCGGGTTATCGGTATCGACGATGAACAAACTGGTGCGGTGGTATGGGTCTGCATCAGGGTCGGTCACCACCATGGCAATGGCAAATGCAGCTCCCTCTGCACCTGTGGTGTACCACTTATTGGCGTTAATGACCCACTCATCCCCCTCTTTGACGGCCCTGCCTTTTAGTGTTCTTGGGTCAGAACCTGATACTTCCGGTTCGGTCATGGCAAAACAGGAGCGAATATCATAGTTTGCTAGTGGCTTTAAATATTTTTCCTTTTGTTCGTCGGTTGCAGCGTGGACTAAAATTTCGGCATTGCCGGCATCGGGTGCCATCGACCCAAAAACGTAGGGGCCAAGCGCGCTTTGACCGATTACTTCTGACAACAGCCCTAAAGAAACGAATCCCATACCCATTCCGCCGTATTCCTTCGGCAAATGGGCCGCCCATAAGCCATGATCCTTCACAACCTGCTGCAGGGGCTTTAAGATTTCATCTGGCAGCCCGCGATGTGGAACCATGTACTTTTCATTAGGAAATACATGCTTTTCCATTATTTCTTCCGCTTTATTGAGCATTCTTCGTTGTTCGTCACTTTCAGTGAAATGAAACATCTTCGATCGCTCCTTTTTTCGAAGAACCATTGTTAGCGTTTTCTTTTATTTGATTAAATAATAGCAATTTTCTTTCAATTATACAATCGAGCAAATTTTGAATTTTTATTTAAAAAGGAATAGCGGCTGGTGTTGGCTATTTCAAAAAAAATAACCCGCATCTTTAAAATGGCGGGTGGCTGTTTAGTTTCCTTTCATTCTGCTTTTAAATTGATCATAGTCTGTTTTCACGTAATGGAAGGCTTTGGCGCTGCCGCCATGGTCTGGATGCGTTTCTATTAATAATTTTTTAAAACCGAACATGATTTCTTTTGGACCTGCTGTTTTGGATAGCCCCAGTTTTCGACGGTAATCTTGCGGATTAGATGGTAATCCGGAATGGAATTGTACCTTTTCATCCTCTCTTTTACCTTGTTTCGAGAGCTCTTCTTTTAGTTTTAACAATTCCTTACGAAGGTCAATATTTTCCTTTAACACTTTTCTGGTCTCCATTTGCAATTCCGATTTTTCGTGCTTAAGGCTGGCGATTTCTTTATTTAGCTTGTCCCGTTGCTGGATCATCGCTTTTAAAGACGTTTGATGAAGCTCCTGTATCCCTTTGATTTGCTCATCCTGTGCTTTAAGTTTTACTTTCAGCTCACGAATCGTCATATCGGAAGGCTTGTCTTCAAAAGCTGGCAATTTGGGCTGTGTAGATATGTATTCCTTGATTTGGTCCACATTCCCTAATCTATGAATCTTCCCTTCATTATACCAGCGTTTGACTAGTTGAATACCGATATTTGCAGCAACACCTGCATCCTTTAATAGGTCAAAGGCTTCATCCGTATCTTCCAGTATGTACTCTGTTTTTGAGAGCCTTTGCTTCCCTTCAAACCTTATTTTTCGCTCCCGCATCCACCGTCTAACCGTCTGAATGCTAAGTTCATCCGGAACT
Organism: Neobacillus sp. PVCKKU3; assembly: GCF_058323225.1. Classification (NCBI taxonomy): domain Bacteria; kingdom Bacillati; phylum Bacillota; class Bacilli; order Caryophanales; family Bacillaceae; genus Neobacillus; species Neobacillus sp. PVCKKU3. The sequence goes on along the minus strand of NZ_JBLVQN010000002.1, from coordinate 8,615 downwards.
CCAGCACTCTTTAACAACTCAAAAGCTTGATCAGTATTCACAAGAATCCTCCTCCGAAAACAACTGAGGTGACAGAAAATGACACAAATGGTCATATATTTTAATAGTTTTCTATTTAATATTAAAGGAGGAAAAAAAGAATGTGAATGGCTCAATAAGACTATTAAATGAGGCATAGGGACGGTTCTTATGCCTCATTATAGGAAATGCTAGAAGCGCTATATCGAGTAGATTATTGTGTTATGAGAGTTTTTGAGGAGTATTTTCTAGTAATTCTAATTCACTCTTTTATCGCAGGTATTTTTCGACTTAGTATTCGGAAAAACATGTACACTCCGCTTTTCAATAATTCTAAAGTATAATATTCTTAAAATTGTAAGTACTTGAATACGTTTCGACCCACTAGTCTTAACTAAAGGAGTTCATAACATGATCAATGTATTATTCGTCTGTCTGGGGAACATTTGCCGATCGCCGATGGCTGAGGCTGTATTTCGCGACTTACTCAAAAAAGAAAATCTGTCCGGCCAAATTGCTGTGGATTCCGCAGCTACCAGTTCATGGCATATTGGATCTCCACCGCATAAAGGAACCTTGGCCATCTTAAAAAAATATAACATTTCTACGGAGGGCCTTGTCGGACGTCAATTAACAAAAGACGACTTTGAAAAATTCGACTACATCATCGGCATGGATGAAGGCAACACAAGAAACATTTACGAAATTACCGGAAAGCCGAATCATCCCAAAATCATCCGTTTACTCGACTTAACTAATCACAGAAAAGATGTCCCAGACCCTTACTACACAGGTGATTTCCAAGAAACCTACCAGCTTGTAACAGAAGGATGCCGGGCTTTACTTGAGAAAATCCTTGCGGAAAAGTGAAGAGTCCCCATGCTTAGTTTCCTGAAACAGTATTTCATTTTGTCCCATTTATATTTTTGAAGAATTCACAAAAAGAAATAATTCCTCTTTTAAACATGCGTTCAAAATTTTCACCATTTAAAAGGGAATATTACTGAGAGTTCTGAAAAACTAGAATGTGTTTTTATTATTTTCAATTACCATTAAATTTAGAGTATATCTTTAAAAATATTTTCTAGGCTTTCAGATTCTTCTATATAGTTTGAACTATTAAAGTCAAAATTAGATTCCATTTCCTCAAGGTGCGCAAGCATCAGTCGTTCGGCCATATATTCATCCCTTTGTTTCATTGCATTTAAAACACCTATATGGTCCTTGCAGCTGCAAAGCATTTTTCTCGGTCCATAGAAAGAAAAAACTACATATACTAAAGAAATTAATTCCTCTAGATAGCGATAATAATATGGATTCCCGACCATTTCAGCAATACTCAAATGAAAATCACATGTTAAGCGTAATCGTTTAAAAAAATCATTTTGAGAATGGGCTTCGTGTTCTTCCTCGATAAACCATTCCAATTTGCAAAATTGTTCATTGGTTAATTTTTTCGTAGCCTTCCGAACGACTATTGCCTCCAATTCCTTTCGTGCCTCACAAATTTCTTTAGCTTCGTTTACCGTGGGGCAATAAATAAATGTCCCTTTGTTTGGAATTATCTTCACCAATTTCTCATAAGCCAATCTTCTAAAGACATTTCTAATAGGGGTTCGACTTACCCCAAAAACTTCAGCAATCGCATCTTCTACTAACTGCATATTTGGTCTTAACTTTTGAAACAGAATGGCCTCTCTAATCTTATGATAAATTTCCTCCTCATTTATCGGACCTGATTTTCTTTGATTAACCCCATTTTGCAAAGTGGATTTTTTTTTAGTGTAGGAATGTTGATCTGCTTCTTTGGTATTAATTTTACCGGAATTAATGATTTCAGGGGTTTGTTCAGAATATGGCAATTGGGTACCAAAGTATTTCCTTTTTCTTTTCCCATTAATTACCTTAGTACCATAATAATATGGACCATGTCCATTCCCAGTTTGGCAAGTGGTACAAGTCGGTTTTCCACATTTACGCAATTGAGAAACAATACTCCATCCGTCAATAATAATTGCCACCAACCATCACCCTCTCAAATTATTTAACATTTATCCAAATCATTTCCTCCTTTTAAAAAAAGAAGGAAAGAAATCAGTTACAAAAATGATATTTTTTCGATAACACTATTGAAGTAATATTCAAAGAATGTGTTTTAATAGTTAAATTAAACTTTATTTTATATTAAATACTTTTTCAATATCTTTTCATTATTCTTGTTCATTTGTATTAGAATTTACCTATCCTTTTATATATTTTCCAATCAATTTGGGGTATTACCCCCTTGGTATTTAAAAATTCACATCAAAATTTTTAAAGAAAAAAGCAATAAATAGAACCTAAATGAAAAAAATAAACAATTGTATGAATAAAGAGAAACAGCATAACTAGACTTTTTAGCTAGTTATGCTGTATTAGAAAATATAATCTGAATCCGTTTTGTTACATTCCTTCGCCATATGAAATTTTAAGGGTAGTCACCATGCGTTAAGGCTTAAGTTCACGTAGGAAAGTTCTAAACAAAAAAATAAATAGGAGACGAAAAACACTAGGATTTAACGGTTTTCGAAAATAATATTACTCGTTATCCTTAAGTCTTACTTCCTATCATTGTTTGGGCTATTATTTTTAAATATGCCAGACCGAAAAAAAAGTTTGATTTCAAAAATTGTAGCCCTTAAATTCTCTATTTTTCTTGCATTATTCTATTATGCAAACTGCCAAGTTTGTCAATTTCAACTATGATTTCATCACCTTGTTTTAGCCATTCCCTTTCATTTTCTGGAAATGTCATCACAATTCCTTCAGGGGAACCAGTAAGAATAACATCTCCTGGCTCCAATGTGAACAGACTTGATATATAACTGACTAATTCTGCACAATTAAAAATCATATCGGATGTGTTGGTATTCTGACGAATTTCCCCATTTACATATGATTTTAATGAAAGATTATTCGGATCTCCAACCTCATCTGCAGTAACTAGATAAGGACCCAGTGGGCAAAAACCATCACAACATTTTCCAGGAAGCCAAGACGACGTCATATATTGCAAGTCTCTTGCGGAAAAATCATTAGTATTACAATAGCCAAAGACATAGGTTAATGCTTCTTCTTTCGTTACATGCCTAGCTTTTTTACCAATTACAATCACTAGTTCAGCTTCATAGTCAAGTTGTGTGGAATTTGAAGGAATCATAATTGAATCTCCACTAGCTCGAACGGCACTGCGAAATTTATTGAATAAATGTGGGTATGAAGGCTTTTCCATATTAACTGTTTTTAAATAACCATAATAATTCAGTCCAACCCCAATAATCTTTCCTGGTGTGGGTACACATGGACCTAGTTCTACATTCGCCTCTTGCAGGAATATCTCATTAGGTGCATGTTGTTCCATTTCTTTAGAAAAACTTGTAAGTATTTCAATCCCATCATTACCTAATGATAGAACCTGATCAAGGGTTTTGGGAACATTATTAATAGAAAACAACTCTACTGCTTTTAAAACATCCAAAATCCCCTTACTAGTTTTTATGCCCAATTTCAAACCATCCGTTGTACAAAAAGTGAGCAATTTCATCTTTTACTTACTCCTTTTTATAGTAAAGTTAATTAATTCAAAATTCTCATTCTTTGGGTTCTTGTCACATTATTAAATTATTATTGTACAATAATCTGATATTCTATTAATTTGGGATTAAAGTGAAAAGACTCCTTAATCCCACTGATTTTACTCCACCATTCTTGTTATATGGTCTTCGATTAATTCGTTATCATCCTTTTCCTTGTATGGTGTAGAAGCAATTTGTAACTTGGTCCAATAGGGACTAAGTAACTTAACAAGAACAAAGTATAATCCACCAATTAATATTGCGTTACACATTGCCGGAATTACGGTGACTGGGAACAAGTGATAAGTAAAAGCACCAGTAACACATAAAGCAACGGCTAGCCAATTCACTCCATTATTAAAAGCATATTGTCCATTTTCATCAAAAACTGCATTTACATTGATTTTATATTTTTTTAGAAACACAAAATCGGCAATAAGAACGCCAACAAGTGGTGAGTAAACAAACCCAAACTTCTCAATAATCGGAGTTACTTGATCGATAATAACTGGGAAACAAGAGACAATTGTTGCGATAACCCCGGAAAAAACTGTTGCCCAAAATCGGCCAAATTTAGGGACCGCATTAACTAAACATAAGCCTGCGGTATATAAATTCAATATATTTACAGACCAATTATCCAATATAATCATTATTAACAGGAATAGAAGAAGCGGAATGGATGGATTTAAGTGCGTCATTGCTTCAAACACATTCCAGTTCTGAATGGCGATTGCGGAGTATGCTCCAAAAAATGCAGCGATAAACACACTAGTTGCTGCGCCCAACACGACACCAACCCACATATCTAATCTACTTCTTGTATACCTTGTAAAGTCAGAAGAATCAGTGATCAATGTCATAAAAATGGCTGCTGCGGTACTTGCTGATACAGCAAATGCTCCCCACCCAGGATTAGCAGCTGGCATTCCAGTTACATGGCTCCATTGAAAACTGGGGAGATCACTAGTGATCAAAAGAAATGCTATATACCCCATTCCTAGTATTTTTATCGTAAATACCCATCTAGTAAATTTTTTGAATGTATCGAACCCAATAACCGCTACTAAAGTTTGGAAAATTGCGAAGATTAAGCTGATGATAATAATGTTGTAAGTATTTCCTGTTAAAGATCTTAATAGTGATTGAATTGCTAGCCCTCCTCCCAGAGTTTGGGCAGCAAAAAGAATAATTGAAGTAGCTGCTCTTAAAATTGATGGAACATAGCGAGCAAATTTACTACCTAAACTAAACCGCATTGCCACCGCACCAGGTAACCCATAGTCAGTTCCAGCAACAGAAAATAATGCAAAAGCAATAAATGCAATCGTTGCCCCAAGAACTTGCGACCAAATTGCCCCCCAAAATGAAAGTCCTGTGGTTAGGATCATCACACCGGGGATCATCATATGGACTGGTGTAATAAAAAACGATGCAAATATCGCAAACAAATCATACCATTTAACCGTTTTCAATTTTTCAGGAATTGGCTCTATACCAAACTGCTCAACATTTTTCGGAGCTCTGTTTTTTTTCGAAAGCAACTCAATCATTTCTTGAACATCTTTGCTCTCAAGTTCCTTATTCACTTTTTATTCCTCCAATTAATGATTTACATGTATACCCAGGATGGATGATTTAGGAAGTTAACTAATTGTTACCTAATTAAAAAGGGTTTTACGAATATTGAATGATTCAAAGGCAGGTTAATAGTTTAGCAGATTCAATGGTTAACCTGGAGAAAACACCCCATGCTTCTAAGCAGACAGTTAAATAACAAGAAGAGGTGTTTTACCAATCAGGAACGATAATACTCCAGGTTAGTCAGAAGGCATTTTCTAGAAAAGATAACAAAAGTCCTTTCTTAACAAGAAACGATATATTTGATGTTTCGTTAACTAAGAGCAAAGTGACCTTGCTTAGATTCTGTTAATGTCCTTGTTTTACAAGAGAGATACTCTCCATGCCCGACCTTACCTATAAATATACCATCTTTAACAATTTCTTCACCTCTAGAAAACACAGAGGTAATGTTGCCTTTTATTTTTTCTCCTTCAAAAACACTAAAGTCTGTATTATGATATTGAGTTGCTTTTGTAATCGTTTTGGTTTGGTTAGGATCAAATATAACTATGTCAGCATCACTTCCAACATTAATGCAACCTTTTTTCGGATAAAGACCAAATTCTTTTGCTGGATTTGCGCACATTACCTCAACAAATTTTTGTAAAGAAATTCGTTTTTCATAAACACCGTAGTGATACATAATCGAAAACATTTCTTCCACTCCCGGGATGCCATTTGGTATATTACTCCATACATCTCTACCTAGCTGCTTAGAATATTCTCCTTCAAAATTTACAGGGGAATGATCTGAACCAATTGTAGAAATAACACCTGAATTAATCCCTTCCCAAAGTGCATCTTGATGCCATTTTTCCCGCAGTGGTGGTGCACAGACAAATTTAGCACCTTCAAAATCTGGCAAATTGAAAAAGCTAATATCTCGTGCCAAGTAATGTGGGCATGTTTCTGCTAGGACCTTCGCACCTCGTTTTTGAGCAAATTCAATAATATCTTTTGCTTCAGCACATGATACATGAACGACACGAACAGGTGCTTTTGCTGCAATGGCAATAGAAATTGCTCTAAAAGTCGCTTCTGCTTCCAAAATGGAAAGTCTGGTATATCCGTGATTAACTGGCGCAGTCTTTCCCGCTGCTACTGCTTCTTCAACGATTTGGTCAATTACATCACCATTTTCACAGTGTACATTTGTAAGTACGCCATTTTCTCCCGCTTTTTTTAGGACCTTATACAATTGGACATCATCTACTATCAGTCCCGCTTTACGGTAAGCCATGAACATTTTAATGATTCCAACCCCTTCGTCAACTAAGGCAGGCAGATCTTTAAGTACACTCTCATAATAGTCTCCATTTATGATGGGTTGCAACGCATAGTCAATACATGAATTACTCGTTCGGCGAATCTTCCAATCTCTGAAATTATCAAGCAACCCAAGATCTTTTTCCGGTTCAACAAAGTTTACTACTGTTGTAATTCCACCTGCAGCGGCTGCTCTTGTGCCATTTTCAAAATTATCTGCTGTACCCCAAAAGTCAAAGTGTGTATGGACATCAACCCCACCTGGAAAAATAAATTGACCGCTGGCATCGGTTACCTTATCATCTTGTTCGGGTTCAATAGAATTTGCTATCCTTGTAATCATGCCATTTTCTATAATAATATCTGCTTTGTAGGTATCTACCGGAGTAACAATTGTCCCGTTTTTTATAATTTTTTTCATTCCATTATCCTCCTTGAAATTAACTTTTATCTCCTTGCAACAATCATCATTTATGACCCAATTTACAAAGGAAGTAGATTAATATATTTTTTAAAATGGACATTCAAACAACAGACTAGCTTGGTTTTCATTTTGATTGAAAATTCAAAAATTAAGTTGTTCAGGTATATGGGGTGTTTCTTCTTCCGAATGCTTTTCAAAAGAAATATCGTGGGCCCCGTTTTGCAGAAGTTGATCACCTAGGTAAGATAGATTTTCTAGATTAGTCTTAATAGTTAGAAAATGATTACCCGCCAACGAACCTACTTTGCTCATGAAAGTACAGCTTCCATAAGGGATTAGTAATTCTGCTCCAATCATTCCGCCAGGATAGAACAATATATCTCCTTTCGATGGGTAAGTAGTATGATTTTCATATGCTAACTTCTCATCATCTAAAGGAACCCAAATTGCCTCTCCACACCAGCGGCAATGATATGTCTTACTATTTAACGGAAGCAATTTTTTAAAAATTTCACAGGTCTTAGGAGCTTTTTCTTCCTCTAATTTTGCCAAAAACTGATATTCACCAGCGGTTATTTTAATCAGTGACATTTAACTAATCTCCTTTATCCACAATTAACCTGTTCTTAAAATTTTTTAATATTTTCTTAGAATTTGAATATGCAACCTTTTGAGTTAATTCCTTCCCTTGATAACTAACAAACTTTATCATTCTTTTTTCATCAATGAAATTTATCTATACAGGAAATAAAACAGCTATTGGTCATTTTTGCTATAAACAGGATTAGCCTCTAATTGGGAGGCTGATATTCATTTGTATACTTCATTTTTTTAGTAAAGAATAACCTTTTTCAATAATCTTCAACAAACTAAGTAACAGCAGAACACTGATTCAGAAATCAATTTTCACAAAAGTATTTCATATTGTATACAATATAGATTTTTTTATTCACTAAACAATCCTCCTTTCTTGGACTTTATAATATCAGATTAAAAGGCAACTCACAAGAATATTTAGAATATACTAACAACTTTATCGCACAAGAAATACACAAGATTATACACAAGACGAATGGAAATCAACACAAGATTTTAAAGTTATTAAAATTTAATTAGCAACATTACACATCTAGTTATTAAATTTGCGATGTAAATACTGATAATATCCCTAACTTTTCTATTAAACGCTAATGACAATAGAATTCGAACAACCCTAAAACTTAAAAAAAGAAAATAGCCCCTTCCGATTTAGTAAAAGCGTTTACTAATTGGTAGGAGCCTTTTAATTTACATCCTTATATTCTGATTCATCCACCTAGGACTTAATATCCACTATAATCTTGCGGTCGTTTCTGATTAAATTCTATATTACTACATAAAAAACTACCTATTGTAAAAATTTTTTAACCTTATTTGATCTCTAAACAGAATGAGTCTATCTAATAAGTAATAAAAGTTATAGGAAAAGAATTGTTACTGGAGACTTTTCTTTTTTATTAAAAAATTCTTTATAAAAAATACATCTTGATAGTTTTGCAAAACACCTAATTCCAAAAAACCTACCAGCTTGTTACAGAAGGATGCCGGGCTTTACTTGAGAAAATCCTTGCGGAAAAGTGAGGCGTGGGGACGGTTCTTGTGCCTCACTCAAGAAAATCGATTGAGGCAAG